>JALVEG010000429.1 GCA_027031145.1 Saprospiraceae bacterium
TTATGTTTTAATTAATGAGCATTAAATTGTTTTAATGGAAAATAATCACAGTAAAAAATTAAAATATTCTGATAAAATAAAACAATATCTTAATAATAAAGGAGATAAACTTCATTTTGAATCAGAATTAAAAAAAAATAAAGAACTAAAAATTGAATTTGAAGCTACAATTGCCGCTCAAAATTCATTGGATTATATAGCCTTTAACCAACTCAAAGATGAATTGAAAAGAATAAAACAAAATAAACCGGCTAAAATTATTTCAATTCAGAAACGCATTATTTCCGTAGCTGCTGTTTTTTTTATAATTGTATCTGCAAGCATATTATGGTTTGCCAATTCGAAATATAGTAATACCTATCTAGCCTCCACTGGGTTTATTGAACCTAATTTTAGTACGGTTAGAGGCAAAAGCACATCGAATATTTTGACAAAAGGTATTAATGCATATTATGAAAATGACTATAATAACTGTCAAAAGTTATTATCTTCTATAGATAAAAATTCTCCTTTGTATATTGATGCGCAATATATTTTAGGACTTTCATTATTAAAAAATAATTTATATACCGAAGCGATTGCATCCTTTAATAAAGTTTATAATAGTGGTGATAAAAAATACAAATCCGGAGTAAAGTGGAATTTAATGATAGCCTATTTAAAAAACGATGAAACAAACAAAGCTTTAGCCATTCTTGATGAGTTTTTACAAAATCCTACGAGTAATTACTATCATAAAGCAAAACAATTAAAAACTAAACTACAAAGCAATTGGAGAAAATTAGTATTTTAGTGGATACTTACAATTGATTATTTATAAGAATTAGTTGATAATTTTTATTTATCTTACTTACAAACCTATTTATGAAAATATACGTCTGTATTCATATATACGAGTTATTTTATTAAAAACTATCTGGTTTCGGACAGTCATTATATATTTAATAAACACAAATCCATATCATGCGCTTTAATTATTTTTTATCAGTTGTTTTTTTTCTTGTATTATTTTCTTGTAACAAAGAACAAATAAATGAGCCTGACGATGAAATATTGTATTTCAATTCATTTGAAAACGCATCCGATACTGCCGGATGGAAAGGTTACTGCTTTGTTGATTTGGTAGATGAAGTTCCTGAAAACGGTGGTAAGAAATCAGTGAGAATATCCTGTGGTTGCATTGGCCCACATACATATTTTGATATTCCTTCTTGTGAAAAAGATTGCTACCTTATTGTTACTTGTCAGGGCAAGGGAGAAGGAGTAGGCGGTGGTGTGGCTCTTGAAAATAAAACCGGTAGTATACGTTTTGGAATTGATGGGGAAATCCATAAATGGCAATTTTTTCAAACTTCCGATACTCTGTTTTGCCCTGCCGGAGAAAAATTGACTATGTATCTGATAGGGGGAGGGGAAGCGGGTGGAACAATTTATCTTGATATGCTGCAAGTAGAAAAAGTTGAAAAATAATTTCAGGTTTATACCAAATAATTTCTGCTCAAACCACATAAATATTCGGGTTTTTAACTTTTTCTTTTTCTTACTACCTTTATGAAAATTATTCATTTTAGCTCAAGCGACATCCATCATCATCATTTGGTATTGATCTTCTTCATTAAAAAGTGATATTTAATCACTTAATTTTGTAGTCGCTAATCATTTAATCATCATTTCGATGTTAAAAAACAAATTTGACATGATTCCCTAAAAGCAAAATGATTTGAGTATATTTGATTAAATGAATATAAAGTTGTAAATTTATTTCATAGAATATCAACGAATGTTTGAAAGAATTTATAAAATAGGATATTATCAAATTATTGATGGTTCCATGACTTGATATCATAGAAAAATCATTTATTAACAAAATGAAAAAGAGAAGCATAAAAATATTAGTTGCTGATGACCATTCATTAATTATTGGTAGTATCTCTTCAATATTATTAGATATTGATAATGTTTATAAAGTGTATAAGGCAAAATCAAAGTCTGAACTTTTTTCAGTTCTTACTAAAGAGTTTATAGACCTTATCTTTTTAGATATTAACATGAATGGTATTAATATGCTTGACCATATTGAACAAATCAGGGATATTCACCCTAAGATTATAATAATAATTTTGACTTCTTATAGTTCTCTGAGTATTGTCAATGAAGCAATTGAAAAAAAGGTCGATGCTTTTTTACATAAAAATACAGACAAGGATGAAATATTGTTTGCATTGAACAGAGTGCTTAATGGTGAAAAGTATATGTCAATTGAAGTCAAACATAGTGATAGACTAAAAGATGGATTTCAATTGGCAAAAAAATTGACTTCACAG
>JALVEG010000430.1 GCA_027031145.1 Saprospiraceae bacterium
ATCAAATTTCTCCAATTCCTTTTGGATAATTTTAAATTTGCCCTTCCTGATCAAATCTTTATTATTATATTTTACTGAAGCAATATACCTGTAATTTCCGGCAGGAAACTTCTCTCCGTTTATTTCATAATGATTGTCCTGACGCGAAAATACAAAATCAAATTCCTTATCATTTTTATCAATAATTTTCAAAAAAGCTTCAGGAGAATTTATTGCTTCATAATTTTCGTTAAATAATTCTGCATTAAATATCACAGGTTCGGATTCGTCATATATATTTTTAGAGACTCTTACCTGCCATTGGCTTTTATCTTTTTTAACGGTTAGATATTGAACTATTTGACTTAAAAGAGAATTCACAACATTATTGTTATGATTCTGATAAAAATTATATAATCTCCATTTATATATATTTGTTCCTGCGATAATTCCTGTTTTTATTTTTGAATTACTGCTTAAAAGGATCAAAGGATATTTGGTTTTAATATTTTTTATTTTTTGATATAAAAGTACACGGGAATCGGGAGAAATCTTAAATTCACCAAAAGGCACAATTAGGGGAGGAAAATTTTCAATGCTTTTATCTTTAAATTCATCTGTAAGAAAAAGACTGAAACCTTCATTCAAAATAGCCTGTGCTTCATTAAATGAATTGGAATTACCTTTAATTTTAACAATATCCTGAATATTATTAAATTCATTTAAAGCGGTTTTTGTACCGATAATAAATAATTCCGGTATATTTTTTTCAAGTGCTATATTATGAATATCATTGATATCTTTCTTTATTGAAGGTAAATTGTAATATATCAAAAGGTCATATTTATTTGGAATAATCCTGTCTTTTGGATACTTAATATCTACTGCATAATTTTTCTTTTCAAGCAATGCATCTTTAATAGCTGAAATATCGGGGTGGGGGTTATTGGTTACTATAGCTATTTTCAATTTGGAATCTACAACTTCAATATAAAAGTCTTTTCTATTATTTTTAAAAGAAACTTCATTTTTGATCCTATTTACTTGAAAACGGTAATGATTTATCCCGGGTTTCAATGCATTTATGGTAAATATATAGGAATTATAAAAATCATTTCTATTTATACTGATATTTTTACTATTCAATAATTTTGTCTCACCCGACTCATTGATTTCAAAAAGTTTCAGGACGCTTTTTTCATCATTTGCATTTTTTGCCTGAACATCTGCTTTAACAGCAATTTTATCACCCAAAAATACATAATCATTATAAAAAACATTACTGATACTCAAATCACGTTTTTCTGTTGTATCTCCAAGAGCTATTGAATATACAGGAGCATCAAATTTTATATTGGTATAAACAGGATTTGTACCTTCATTAAAAATACCATCAGATGCTAATATAACAGCTGACAATTCATTATTGTCATATGATTCATTGATATAATTAAGAAATGAGGACAGATTTGTACTTTTAAGGTCAAATGAATCTCTAAGTCCGGGTATAACTTTGTCACCAATAGAAAAAGGCTGAACTTCATATTTATCTTGAAATTCATTAACCAATGAATGAACTTTTTTATTGTATTGAACTAATTGCTCTTTCGAATAATTATTTGAAACAGAACTTGAATAATCTTGTCCTATAACTAAAACCGGTTTTCGTCTTTGTTCTGAAACAGATTTGTATAAAGGTGACAACAGCATAAATGCAATCGTAAAGACAGACAAAAACCTTAGTATAAATAAAAATAAGATTAGCAAAAAGCTTTTGTCCTGAAGGGTCTTTTGCCTATAATATAAAACCGATGCATAAACCAGCCCCAAAATCAGACAAAGAACAATGTACCAGCTATCATATTGAAGAATAATATTTTTCAAATCTAATTTATTTTTTTACTATTATGAAATACTTTTTGATATAAAAAGCAATATTTATCAGAATAGTTAAATTTTTTAAATTGGCAATTAGCCATAATATAATATTAATAGTATCTCTCAGGCAGGATGGTTTTTTCGATCAAAATGATTCTACCTGAACAGATACCTTTGATAACAAACACAAATTAATACGCAAGATAACTCAATTTATTGTTTTTATTTAATGTTTGGACACATAAAAAAAGGATACCATAATATAATGATATCCTTTTACTTCAGTAATGTACCCGGAGTGGGACTTGAACCCACACGGACATTTCGGTCCACGGGATTTTAAGTCCCGCGTGTCTACCAATTCCACCATCCGGGCAACTGATAAAAAAAATAGTTTGATATTAAAATCAAACTACAGTTAATTCTTTAATGTTTATTTCAAATTTTTATCAAAACTCATTCTTTT
>JALVEG010000431.1 GCA_027031145.1 Saprospiraceae bacterium
AATGTGTCCAAATATAAATAAAAATAATTGCCAAAGCTACTGCTCCCGAAACTATCGCATAAGCATAATCCTGCATTTTGCCGGATTGAAATTTCTTAACAACTTTAGAAGATTTAACTGTGGTATTACCAATTAAATTCATTGTGCCATCAACAATGTTTGTATCAAACCAGGTCCAACCGGCGGAAATGATACCAAACATTATTTTCTTCGTCACGAACATATATATTTCATCAAAATAAAATTTATTGTATGTCCATTTATAAAACATTCCAAAGGCTTTAGAAACTTTGTCGGGAATATTATTCTTTTTCTTATACATTACTGTAGCCAATACAATTCCTAACAACGCAACTCCAAGTGAAATTCCGGCTAATACCCAGTTGATATGCATATGAAACGGTTCTCCCGTAGGTCCGATATAATCTGCAAAAGGCCAAATATAGAAAAACACAAAACCCGTCAATAAAGACAGTGCTCCCAATATCATCAACGGATAAGTCATGGTTGCAGGTGCCTCATGCGGGGTATGTTTGTACTCTCTGTCTTCATACCAAAATATCCTGTAATACAACCTGAACATATAAAATGCCGTCAATCCCGCTACAAACCAGCCTACCCAAAAATAAAATTTATTGTGCATATATGCTGCATCCAGGATAGCATCTTTACTAAAGAATCCTGCAAATGGCCAAATTCCCGATATGGCAAGTGCTGCAATCAAAAATGTAATATGTGTGATAGGTAAATATTTTCTCAAACCACCCATTTTTGTCATAAAATTGCTGTGAACAGCATGAATAATCGCTCCTGCACCCAAAAACAACAAGGATTTGAAAAATGCATGAGTAAACAAGTGGAACATCGATGCCGTATATCCCAATCCTTCATGACCTTCAAGTCCCGAAACTCCCAATCCCAACATCATATATCCGATTTGAGACATAGTGGAAAATGCCAATACCCGTTTGATATCAAATTGTGTCAATGCAATTATAGCAGCAAATAAAGAAGAAAATGCCCCGACAAAAGCAACTATATGCAGTACTGCACCTCCGTCAACATGTGAATACATCGGAAATAATCGCGCTACCAAAAATACTCCGGCAACAACCATTGTAGCAGCATGTATCAATGCCGAAACCGGTGTAGGACCTTCCATAGCATCAGGAAGCCAAATATGTAACGGAAACATCGCAGACTTTCCGGCACCTCCTATAAAAGCAAGGGTCAAAGCCCAAGCTAAAACCGACATTCCCATAAAGCTCGAAGCACTTAATGATGCAAAAGCGCCGCCTTCCATACCATTGAGGGTTATAAAATCAAATGTCTGGGTATAATAGGAAATTATTAAGATACCTATAAGGAAAAAGAAATCGGCAAACCTGGTAACGATAAATGCTTTTTTAGAAGCTAAAATAGCTGACGGTTTTTCATAATAAAAACCAATCAAAAGATATGATGATACCCCTACAAGCTCCCAAAAGAAATAGATCTGAAATAAATTGGTTGCTATTACCAAACCCAACATTGCAAAAGTAAACAATGACAATGATACAAAAAATCTTCCAAATCCAGGATCTCCTTTCATATAGCCGATACTATAAACATGTACCAAAAATGAAACGGTAGAAACCACAACCATCATCATCACTGAAATAGGATCCAATAAGACTCCCATTTTGAATTGCAATACATCGGTAAAATTCATCCATAGCATTTCAAACCCTTTAATGGGCTCAAACAACATATCGGTATTTTCTACAAAAAAATAATTATATGCTGTAATATATGATAAAACCAATGCACCAAATACTCCAATAGTACCTATCCAGCCGGGAACCGGGGCAGGTAATTTCCTGCCATAAAACCCTAACAGCAAAAAGCCGATAAAAGGTAATAATGGAATCCAAATTGTATATGACCAATCCATAGTTATATAATTTTAATTTTTTTTACTTTTATTATTTCTGCATTTATTTTTTTATCGGGCTAATGCCCTTAAAACCTTGCATTTTTCTCAAACCGTCAGCTAAAACAGACGGCAATCTACAATAAACATCTCAATTTTTCAGTCTCTACTACGACTTCTGTCAAATAAATTTGACAGTCCAAACTTCCACGCTTCAAAACATGAAACTCCAACCCAAATCTTCCCTTGAACCACTCTCCCTGCAAAAGCCTGCCCTGTAATGATAATGTACAGGGGTCTCCCGACCTCTTTGCAAACAGCCAACCACCCTTTCATTTTGTCACTATTTTTGTTTGCTTCGCCACATCTCGGCTTAGCCGAGACCGCCAAAATAATTAAGGGGTTTTGT
>JALVEG010000432.1 GCA_027031145.1 Saprospiraceae bacterium
AGAAGTAAAATTAATTTTACCATTAATAGAGAAACCAAATTTATAAAATTGAACTTTAATTAAGAAAATAAATAATGAAATCAACTAGAAATCAAATATTCATTATTGTTAGTATAGTACTGTCAATAGTGATGTTTTCATGTAAACACGAAGAGGACTATAACTATAAAAATCCCGATTTATCCATTGAAGAGAGAGTAAACGATCTTTTGTCCAAAATGACACTCAAAGAGAAATTTTGGCAATTGTATATGATTCCCGGAGACTTATCAAATGGTAAAGAAAAGTACAAATACGGATTATTTGGTTTTCAGGTAAATACCAGAGGGAAAACCGGAAATGAATCGGAACAAATACTTGATTATACAGGTGGAACTGAAGCGAAAGAAACAGCAGAGAAAATAAATCGAATCCAGAAGTATTTTATTGAAGAGACACGATTAGGTATTCCCATTATTCCATTTGATGAGGCTCTTCATGGATTGATAAGAAAAGGAGCAACAGTTTTTCCACAATCAATAGCTTTGGCTGCTACCTGGGATACCACCTTGATGAAAAAAGTTGCAAAAGCAATTGCTATGGAAACCAAATCAAGAGGGATCAGACAAATATTGTCTCCCGTTGTGAATATTGCAAGAGATGTAAGGTGGGGAAGGACAGAGGAAACTTATGGAGAAGATCCGTTTCTAACAATGCAAATGGCGGTATCTTATGTATCTCAATTTGAAAAATCAGGTATAATTACTACTCCAAAGCATTTTGTTGCCAATGTTGGCGGTGGAGGAAGAGACAGTTATCCCATACATTATAATGACCGGTTGCTTGAAGAAATATATTTCCCTGCATTTAAAGCCTGTATTCAAAAAGCCGGAGCTTCGTCAATTATGACGGCATACAATTCTTTGGATGGCAGACCTTGTACTCAAAATAACCGGTTATTGAACCGAAAACTGAAAAAAGACTGGAATTTTAAGGGGTTTGTTATTTCTGATGCCGGAGCTACCGGTGGGGCAAATGTTTTGCATTATATAACAAAAGATTATGCTGAATCAACCAAAGAAGCAATTGAAGATGGTCTGGATGTTATATTACAAACTTCATATGATCATTATCCACTTTTTTATGAAGCATTTGAAAAAAGGATGATTGATGATGAGGCTGTTGATAATGCAGTTAAAAGGGTATTGCGTGCTAAATTCAAATTGGGTTTATTTGAAAACCCTTATGTCGATGTAAGCGAAATTGAAAAATTGAATAACCAAAAAGAAAATAAGTATCTTGCAAAAAGAGCTGCATTAGAATCAATAGTTTTGCTTAAAAATAAAAAACATCTTCTCCCTGTTGACAGAAGTATTAAATCGATAGCAATTATCGGAGTAGATGCAGTTGAAGCAAGGCTTGGAGGATATTCGGGACCAGGAAATAATCCGGTGAGTATATTGCAGGGAGTTAAAAATAAAATTGGGAAGTCTGTCAGAATAAATTATTCTCCTGGTTGTGGCAGACATTCGGAAACATATAATACCGTACCGGCTAATTGTTTGTTTCATTATGAGAAAGGGAAAAAGATTAGGGGCTTAAAAGGAGAATATTTCAATAATATAACTTTTGAAGGGCAACCTGTACTGAGGAGAATCGATGATAAAATTGATTTTAGATGGACTTTATATTCGCCTGATCAGAAAAAAGTCAATTATGATTTTTATTCTGTTAGATGGAAAGGAAAGTTAATAGCCCCTAAAACAGGTAATTTTGAGATTGGTTTGAAAGGTGATGACGGGTACAGGCTGTTTATTAACGGTAAACTTGTAATAGACAATTGGCATAAGCAAAGTTTTCATCAAATAACTAAAAAATATTTTTTTGAAAAAGGAAAAGAATATGATTTGAGAGTTGAATTTTATGAAACTGTTGGGAATGTTTGGCTAAAAATGATCTGGAACGTAGGGGTAAATTCAGAATGGAAGCAGAAAATTCAAAAAGCTATTGATATTGCCAAAAATAGTGATATTGCAATTATTGTTGCAGGAATAGAGGAAGGAGAATTTAGGGACAGGGCAATTTTATCACTTCCAGGTCATCAGGAAGAATTGATTAATGCAGTAGCTGTCACCGGTAAACCCGTTGTTGTTGTTTTAGCAGGAGGAAGCGCTATTACTATGGACAGTTGGATTGATAATGTTTCATCTATCATAGATATTTGGTATCCCGGAGAGGAAGGGGGAAATGCAGTCGCTGATGTGCTATTTGGTGATTATAATCCGGCGGGCAGATTGCCAATTACTTTTCCCGTACATGAAGGGCAATTGCCCTTATATTACAATCACAAACCAACCGGTAGGGGAGATGATTATATCAATCTTAGAGGAAAACCTCTTTTTCCTTTTGGTTTCGGATTGAGTTATACGACATTTAAATATCACGATTTTAAAATTGATAATCCTGATATTACAACAACTGATACTGCATTTATCAGATTTAAATTAAGCAATACCGGCAATTATGACGGGGAGGAAGTAGTTCAGTTGTATATTAAAGATCTATTTGCTTCTGTGGTGCGTCCTGTGATGGAATTAAAAGGGTTCCAGCGCTTATATTTAAAAAAAGGAGAGACAAAACAGGTAGAATTTATGATAACTCCTGAAATGTTAAGTATGTATAATGACAAGATGAACAAGGTTGTTGAACCAGGTAAATTTAGAATTATGTTAGGTTCTTCTTCAAATGACATTAGACTTAGAGCTATTTTGAAAGTTAAAAATTAGTGCACAACGCACAAAATAGTTAAAAAAGATAACTACTCAGGTTAAACATTAAGTAAAACAAAATGAAATACGGTGAAACATCTCATTAGAATATTAATCTAACTCGGGTTTTTAGAGATTTTCAAATTCATTCAGTTTCTTTTTAGCAGCATATCTTCCAATTTCCACCATTTCTTTAGCTTTATAAAATTCAAATGTTCCACATGCGTATTCTGATGTTTCAATTAAAATATCAGGAGGGAATTTTTTTAAATTTTCTTCTGCTATTTTATTAGTCATAAGATTTATGGTTTTTGTCACTATATCAAGGTAGTTAAGATGCTTTTCTTTCGTCTGTTTTGATTTGCTTTTTCCAATGTATTTTTGAAATTCATGTATCCCTTTTTGGTACAGTGAAAGTTGTTTTTTCTCTTCTTCTATTGAGATTTTGGGTTTTTCTATTTCAATATTGGCATTTACATTTACTGCAATAACTAAATCGTCAGCTTTTCGATCTACATTATTAATAGGAATATTATTTAAAACTCCTCCATCTACTAAGATCATATCATTTTTGAAAACCGGACGTATTACAGTAGGTATTGCTACTGAAGCTCTCAACGCATCATATACACTTCCTTTCCTGAATACAAATTCCTTATTCGATTTTAAATCAACGGCTGATGCTGAAAAAGGTATTGGTAGATCTTCAATATTATGATCAGGGATGAATTCTCTCATTATTTTAAAAACTTTATTTCCCTTGATCAGTCCGGAATTGCTAAATGTGAAATCCAGTAGTCTGAAAACATCAATCCTGTCCAAAGAAAGCAACCAATTTTTATAATCTTCCATTTGTCCCAGAGCATAGACACCACCTACTACCGAACCCATAGAAGTTCCTGCCACTGAAGAGATCTTATATCCTCTTTCCAGCAATTCTTCTATTACTCCAATATGTGCTATTCCTCTTGCTCCACCTCCTGAGAGAACCAAAGCAATATGTTTTCGTTTCATTATATATTTTATTTACTGTCACAAATTGTACCTGAAACTTTAACGAATTATTGGTTCTAAAATTTTACATGGAGTTAAAAAATAAAAATCTATAATATCAACGGAAAAAACATTCATTGAAGATTAAGTTATGACCTCTCTCCTTTTGTCACATACTGCAAGATCAAACTAGCCTGATCATCATTTATTTTGGCTTTTTTGCTCATGACTTTTACCAGTTTAACCCATTTATCAGCTGAATATTTTTCCGGTTGTTTTAAGGAATGACATTCTGCACATTTATTGATATACAATTCTTTTCCCTGTTTAAGTTTAGTGAGATTTGCATTGGTAGAGACCGTTTCAGCGCTTGGTTCATAAAGTTTTACCGAACATGATGTTATTATGAACAAAAAAACTAAACTTCCCATAAATAAATATTTTTTAGAGGGAAACTGAGAATAAAAGTCTGATTTTAAATTTTTCATATTCACTTAAGTTTAAAGATTTATTAATATTTTGATTTTTTAATGATATTATTTGAGGCAATGCTGTAAAATTAATCCAGTAATTGTTTTTTGCATAAGAAAAGCCCAAACCTGAAAAAATTGCATTGTGTTCAATCAGTTTTGTTTCTAATTTATTTTTTATCAATGTTTCAGAAGTAATATAAAAACCCTGTTTAAGTGGATATGCCATTGAAAAGTAAAGATCAATACTTTGCTCTTTTTCAAATTTAAATTTACCTTGATCATATTCCGGCTCAAATTCTATTTCATAATTAAGATTTGTAGCTATCAAAAAGTCGCCTATATATTTATCCAAAATAAGTTTTCCTTCCAATTCATATTCCTGATTTCCTATCCCATATTCAAAATACAGTCCCATTCCCATAGGATGAATAGAAGGATCTGATATTTTAAGTTTCCATTCGTTTGAAAAGCCGATTTTTGTTGTTGTCTTCAATTCTTTGCCTTCTTCAGTATTAATTGCAATTGTTTTGGAAGAAACATTCAAATAAAATGCTGATTGAATTCTTTTTGTAAGTCCAATTTCAAATTCCGCTCTAAAATCATGTCTTAGAAAATAATCTTCTTTTCCCGCTCTAAATGTATTGTAAAACTCCAATTCACTTCTCTTATTACTTAATACATTTGATTGATAAGAATATGTAAAAAGGCGGTCTTGTGCCTGTAAAAAAATACTTATCGTTATTAATAAGAAAACTAAAAATGATTTTAACATATCTTTTACTGTCTTTTGATATTGTAACGCAAAGATATGTTATTTTAAATTAGATTAATAATAAATAAAGAATATAAGTATATGAAATGTCAACGGGAGACAATGCGACAAATGCAAAATCTACTTTTTCAATTCAGGATATTCAATCCTCACATGGTGGATATTCTTCAAAACATCTTTAAAGACTTCTTTTACAATCTCGAATTCTTTAAAAGAAAGTTCGGATTCCTGAAGTTGCCCGTCATCTATTTTGTATTTAGAAATATTATCAACCATGTTGTCAATTTCCTCACCGGTTGGTTTATTAAGGCTTTTCGTAGCTGCTTCAAGAGAATCTGCTATCATCATGATAGTTTCTTCTTTTGTTTTTGGTTTTGGTCCGGGATACCTGAAAATCGATTCGTCAAATTCTTTGTCAGGAAAATCATTTATCTGTTTTCTGTAAAAGTATTCCACTCTGGTAGTTCCGTGATGAGTAATTATAAATCTCTGCAAAATCTTTGGCAGTCTGTGTTTTATTGCCATTTTTTCCCCGATAATTACATGATCGATGATCTTTTTTGCACTATCGAAATAATCAAGATCTTTATAGGGGTCTTCTCCTTTTCTCTGATTTTCAATAAAATATTCAGGAGCATATGTTTTACCAATATCATGATACAAAGCTCCTACTTTTATAAGTAGTGAATTCGCTCCTATTTTCTTAGCTGCCGCTTCACAAAGGTTTGCTACCTGAAGTGAATGTTGTAAAGTACCGGGTGCCTTTATGGATAATTCTTTCAGCAAAGGTTTGTTTAGGTCTCCGAGTTCCGATATTGTAATATTTGAAATAAACCCAAAAGGTTTTTCTATTAAAGGAATTAACGGATAAGCCAATAAAAGCAGCAAAGCATTAACAATGAAACTGATTAAAATTTTCCAGTTAATACCTGAAAATGTTCCATTGTTTATCAGTGCCAATGAAATATATCCGGTAATATATATGAACAAAATAATGAATATACCCTTGAAAAAAGAATTCCAAAAACGCAATTCGGAAAAAATCAAAATAGTGATCATTCCAACTATTAATTGAAGTACGGTAAATTCATATCCCAGTTTTGTTATCAAACTTGCGATCAGAATAATAATAATATGTAGATATAATGCCAATTGTTTATTGAAAAAATTCAATACAATAATGGGGGCAATGGCAAATGGGATCGCGTAAACATACATCTCTCCAGTATTATCAGCAAAATGAACGATATATGAAAATATCATAATCCACATCAATATAAAAAGAAATTTAACCGGTTTATTATAAATATCAGGACGGTTTTTATATAGATAAAGCAGCAATAAACCTAAAATCAATAGACTTAACAGAAAATAACCGAGATACAGGAAATAAAAACTACTGCTTTTGCCAACCTGCTTTGAATAAGCTTCTTTATATGAAGTGAGGATTTTATATTTTTCCTGGGTTATAACATCCCCTTTTGCTATAATTAAATCACCTTTTTTTATTACTCCTGCATTGACAGATACTTTATTTAAAAGCTCTTTCAGTAAATTTTGATTTACTTCAGTATCATATTTATAATTTGGATTAAGTGTCAGATTTTCAACAATAAATGCCAAATCGGGAAAAAACATCTTAGTTTTCTCAATCAAATATTCTTTTGCCTTTTCAGATGTCAGGATAGTTGAAAAATCTTTTTTAACAGCTTTATTATTGATATTGACGATCAGCCCCTTGTTTTTGATTTTTTTATAATCATCAGAACTTACAATACCCTTTGAATAAAGTTTTGTTATTTCTTTTTTTAAATAATTTTTGAATCTGCTAATATCAGTTTCAGAGAAAGAATCCAAAGAAATATTATCTATATAGTTCAATATTCCTTCTTCATGATGGGAATCTATATTGAACCGGGGAATAAAATTGTTTTTAATAGCATTTTTTTCATTAGTGATCTCTTCGGATGTTCTTATTATGGGAAAATTGAACGGTGCTTTTAATGTTTCGTATTCCCATTTTGTCCCTTGTTGAAACTCATAATTGAAATAAGTTCTGTTGGGATATAACAGTCCGATAATTATCAGAGTGATTACTATAAAAAAATATTTTAGAAATTCTTTAAAGAATATATTCAGTTTATTTATTGCAGGTTTCATTAAGACATTTGTTTTATCCGGTCATTTATTTATGCAAATTTAGCTAATTTTATTGTAACTACTCAGTTAGAGTGCTTTTGAAATAAAAAAAAACTATTTTTTTGTCAGATGAAGCTTATTTTTTGAAGACATAGTGGGGCTACGTCAAAAAAAATAGCTGAAATATGACAGAAAAAGAGGTTTTTTCAATCAAAATGACTCTGCCTGAGTAGTTGCATTTTATTAAGGGAATATACGAATACTGATGATTTTTGAAATTCAGATGATTTTTGATTTGTTTTTTTTGTTATTAGTTTCCTCCTTATTTGCTAAACCACCAACTTGTAACCTGAAACCTGCAACCTGCAACATGAAACCTACAACCTGCATCCAACTCACCTCAATATCTTTGTCATATCTTTTTCAAGTGTATCTTCAGGAGTTTCAATAATCCTTCCAGTTTCTTTACCATTTCTAAAGAAAATAAAAGTTGGAACATATTTGATATCATAAATATTCTTTTGGTAATCAGGAGCGGACTTGCTTCTGTCCAGTGCTATGAATTGAACATTTTTATAATCAAATCCGAGGTAATCCAAAATTTTGATGAATCTTGGAACTTCTCTTCTGCTGTCGCTACACCATGAACCGAAATAAACTTTGATTGTAGTGTTTTTGATTTTGTTTTTTAATTCAGAAAGTGTACTGACATCCAAAGTATAGTTTTGATATTCATCTTCATACCAGTCAACATATGGATCCTGCATGAAATCAGCTTTGGTGAC
>JALVEG010000433.1 GCA_027031145.1 Saprospiraceae bacterium
AATGGATTTAATTCCTTCTGAAAAACTAAGTAATTACATTTATAAAAATAACGGTGATTTAACTTTTGAAAAGAAAATAAAAGATTGGGGTTTGTCAGATAAAACTTTTGCTAATGGAGCAGTTTATGTAGATTTAGATAATGATGGTGACTTAGATTTGGTGACAAACAATTTTAATAATGTAGCATGCCTTTATAGAAACAATGCAAATACTAACTTTTTTCAAGTTGAACTAAAAGGAAGTGCATCTAATGCTCTAGCTATAGGAACAAAAATATATTTGAAAAATAAAAACACGACTCAATTTCAAGAATTACATATTACTAGAGGGTATTTTTCCTCCGTCACCAACATCCTCCATTTTGGTTTAGGTAAAGCAGACCAGATCGATGAGCTATTGGTGATTTTTCCAGACGGTAAATCCATTAAACAAAACAACATCAAAGCCAACCAACGTTTGGTATTAGATTATAACAATGCCAAACACCAAGATGTAGCTATTGCAAAATTCACTACAAAAAAACAACAAATTACCCCTGCCACTTTAGGCATTAACTACCAACATCAAGAAAACGAATTTAACGATTTAGACCTTCAGTTATTACTCCCACAATTGCAATCTACCAAAGGCACAGGTATCACCAAAGCCGATGTAAATGGAGATGGTCTAGAAGATTTTTATGTAGGCAATGCCAAAGGAGCAGCAGCTAGCCTATACCTGCAACAACCCAACGGAAAATTCATAGCAAGCAACACTAACCTTTGGCAACAAGAAGCCAAATACGAAGATGCTAACGCCCTATTTTTTGATGCCGATGGCGACGGCGACCCAGATTTATATGTAGTAAGTGCAGGTTATGAATTAAAAGAAAATAGCCCTTTATTGCAAGACCGACTCTATATCAATAACGGTAAAGGCACATTTACCAAAAACACCAAAGCCTTACCCAAAATGCTACAATCAGGAAAAACCGTAGTGGCAGCCGATTATGATAAGGATGGCGATTTAGATCTATTTGTAGGCGGCAATGTAGTACCCCATAAATACCCTTTGCCACCCCAAAGCTATTTATTAGAAAACACAAAAGGTACCTTTAAAGACGTTACTCCACAAAACGCAGACCTCTCCAAAATAGGAATGGTATCAGAAGCCCTATTTACCGACTATGATAATGATAAAGACTTAGATTTATTGGTAGTAGGCGAGTGGATGGCTCCCACATTTTTCACCAACAATAACGGAAACTTTACGCAAGAATCCACTCCAAAAGGATTAGAAAGTACAGAAGGTTGGTGGTTTAGCATCACTTCAGGCGATTATGATGGTGATGGCGATATAGATTATGTTTTAGGAAATTTAGGAAAAAACAACAAGTTTCACCCAACAGAAAAAAAGCCACTCTACATTTACGCCAAAGATTTTGATAATAACGGAAGTTTTGATGTAGCAATGAGTAAAATCAACGAGGGTAAATTAGTACCCGTAAGAGGCAAAGAATGTAGCTCAGAACAGAATCCATTTTTACTAGATAAGATATCGACCTATAAAGAGTTTGCCAGTTTAGATATGGAACACATCTATGGAGAAAAGCGATTAAAAGATGCCTTTCAACTTCAAGTTCATAACTTTAAAAGCATGTATGTAGAAAATCTAGGAGATGGCACCTTTACAACAAGAGCTTTGCCCAATGAAGCCCAAACAGGTCCAACCTTATCCTTATTAAGTACAGATATCAATAATGACGGACATACCGATATTATAGGTGTAGGAGCCATTTATGATGCAGAAGTAGAAACCATACGCTACGATAGTAATTACGGTTACGTACTATTAGGAGACGGCAAAGGTAACTTTACCTACTCAAACGAGTACAGACCTTTTATAGATAAGGACACGAAAGACATAGAACAAATAAAAATAAACAACAAACAACATTTTATGGTAGTGAGCAATAATGCTCCTTTAGATGTTTTTACTTTTCAACCATAATTTAAGGCTTAATAATTTACATATTCTAAAATTTCTAAGCCATAACCAATCATACCTACCCGTTTGGTTTTTTCGGTGCTGTTAGAAACTAATCGTATTTTATGAATCCCTAAGTTATGAAGTATTTGAGCTCCAATACCAAAATCTTTATTGTCCATTTTAATTCTTGGTGCTTTTGCAATAATGCCATCTTTTTGAAGCTCTTTAAGCTCTTTTAATCTGGACAAAAGATTTAATGATTGGCTTTGTTGGTTGATAAAAACAATAGCTCCTTTTCCTTCATTGGTAATAACCTTGAACATATCGTCAAGTTTTT
>JALVEG010000434.1 GCA_027031145.1 Saprospiraceae bacterium
CACCTGAGTCCAATTGTGTAATATAAAAGGGTTTCAGAACGTGATTCTTCTGATTTATTTTTAATGATTTCTTCAATATCAAATTGCCTTCTCCATCGGATTTATAAAAATTCAAAGCCCAATATCCTCCAGATACCTGCACTTTTGATACTACCATAATACCGTCTTCATATCTTAACACAGTACTTTTGGAATACGGTATGATTGGCAGATTGTTTTCGTCAGTTTGATAAACAATTTCCAACAGATTGCCATCCAAATCAAAAAGCATATTAAAACTTCCATCATAATTTACATCTCCAATTTTAACACTGTGTTTTCCAATTAATATTAAGAAATTTTTGTCGATAAACTGTAGATCATATTGACTTTGAGGAATAAGTCTATCCGTCAAATCCAATTCGGTAACCTTAGAAAAATCGCTTCCGAATATTTTCAACTTCACATTAAAACTATCCGAACCGGAGGAATAAATAAAAGAAACTAAAGAATCTTTGCCAATATTAACCAATTTAACCTTTTTAGGCACCAATTTTACAATTTCAGATATAGTCGTATCATTTATCTTCATACCGCTATCATCCATATTTTTAAACAAATAAACATTTTGATTTGTATCAGTAACCGAATTTGATATATAAATTTCATCAATGTATTGATACCTATCTTCACCGGAAGGCATCAAAAATCTTGATTGTCCAACAAATCCTGTTAAAAAACTACTTATAATTTGCGTTGAAGGATTATTTTCATCTCCAAAAGTAAAATCCAGTAAATCGCCCGAATCAATATCGTATTTCCTTACAAACAAAACTGCCTTTGCCCCCCACAAAGGATCCGGTAATTTGGGAAATTCATTATACAATTGTCTGGCACCCGCTATCTCCAATTCACCATCGGTATTGATATAAGAATAAAATGGCCATTCTTTTCTATCGTTGTTTCTAAAATCAGTAAAATTACTCCATAATACTTGTCCCGTATTAATATCCATTTTTTCTATAAATGACCCTTCAAATCCATTTTTCAGCAGTTGATGTACTGTATACAAATTATTATCATCTACTAAAATATTATGACCTTGTTCTGTCATAGTATAATGAGACCAGCCGTCATAATAAAGTGTATCATGAGATCGAATAACATATTTCCCTGCAATAGTTGTATCAAATACCACATGCTTCCATGCAGGAATATAATTTTTAAAATCAAAAGAATCATATTCTCTAATGTTATCATTCTGAGCATTTATATTTGAAAACCCAAGTAAAAATATAAAAAGTAAAATTTGTTTTGTAAAATTTTTCATATTATAATTTTTTAATTTTTTAATAGCAAATACTCATGTTTTTTGTTATCTGGCTATAGTCCAAATAGTACTATTTGAGTAATTACAATATTTTTTATTAAAACAATTTTTTTATTCCAATAATAATACTTCCCGGAAACTTATTATACCTGATAGTTTCAAAGTAAGCAATTGTCTGATTATATAAATAAATTTCTTTACGTCTGAAATTCAATATATCTTTCCCATACAGTTTTAGTGTCCAATTATTTTTTAATTTATATTCAAATTTAACATCCAGATTAGTATAATTATTGAAAATATTATCGCTTTTGAACATTTGTAGCCAAAAATCTCCTTCCATTCGAACTTTATTTCTTGAGTAGATTGTTTTTATTTCATGTTTTTGCTCCAAAATAGTTTGATAAATATCATTATATTCCTTTGCGTAATGGTTGAGTTGATATGTGTATCCTAATTCTATATCCTTCCAGAGATTATATTTAATTCCAAATGCCTGCATATATCCTTGCATATTTACCATTAATACTTTTGACATTTTCGTTTGAGTGTTATTCCATGATGTGGATAGTTTAAACGTGATGTTTTTCGAAGCCCATTTCCAATTAATATCATTTCTAATTGATAAATTATTTTGTGACTCCGCTTGCGAAAAAGATTGAACAAAAAATCCATCTTTTATTAAAAACTCCGAATATATTGCCCCCTGAGTAAAATTGTAATTTGCAATGGAATAGATATTAAGACCGGTTGCGAGATTAAAATAAAGATGACTCAAATTAATTCCGGTTGTTTTATTTACATCTCCCAGCGTCAATGAACCATATTTGACAGTATTTTCGTCGATGTATTCATAAGTTTTATAGCATAAATTATACGGAAGTTCCTGCTGATTATGTGAAAGATTGAGAAGGAAAAAATGCAATGGATTAAAACTATACCTTACAGTAAGATCAGAATTAAAAAGCAAATTACCAGTATTAATCGAATCAAGAGTGTGTTTATTATATTCTGATTCAATTCTATATATACCCATCCAATGCCACTTTTCATATCGTATATTCAACTCTGCGTTTGTATTCCACAAAATATGTTGAAATTCCCTGTTGTCTATTAATGTATCCGGTGAATGAATATACATATTTAGTAAATTCAGCCTTGAACCGGATTGTCCTTCGATTTCCCAATTTTTTACTTTTTTTACATATCCTAAATCAAATCCGATATTCCCTTTTTTTTCTCTCTTATTTTGATTTATAAAAGATTGTTCATCTCTTTCACGATTAATAGATAATCCATTTTCAATATTTTCAACTAATATATTGGTATTGATAAAATAACCCTGATTTTTAGATACACTTTTGTAATACTTTAATACAGGAGCCAAAGTAAAATATTGATTTCTTTTTGTAAAAGAATTATCTTTTTCTTGAAGTGCCAATTGTCCTTTATAATGTTGATCATTGGTACTAAGGTCTGTATAGAAAGGAATTTCCACATTAATATTTCCTTTTTTATTTTGTAGAACTTTTTTCCATCTAAGTTTGGAATATATATATGGAAATGCTATTTCTTTGGCTTGAGTTCCTGTTTGAGATACAGAAATGCCATCGTAAAATCTTTGCACATTGGATTCTCTAACTCTGTAAGCATAATTAAACATAGCGGCAAAATTTATCGTATTAAGCTTCGACTTGTTTATTTCCAAATTTGTTAAGAGAACATTGTCATAATTTTCCTGAACATCCTTACCGGGTATAAAACCTTCGGGTATCAATTTTGACAGATCTCCGTTTGTTTCTTTTAAAGCTTGGAATAAATCTCCTTTTAAACTTAGAAAATCTCCTGATGACATATTGGGCTCACCTATATTATTGGCTCTTATAAAAGTAGTCAAACCTGATTTTTCTGTTACCCGATATAGATTTGCGTTTGTTTTATATCTATATTTGTATCCTCCCAATAATTCGGCATCGCCGTTTATTTGTTTTAATGCTTCATCCGTAAGACGAACATCCATCGCCACTTTATTTGAATTGGAAAGTAAATATTGTTCATTAAAAGGGCGATAATGTTTGATGATTCTTATCGACTTGACATCGTCAGCCTGAATTCCTTCTGTTGCTAATTTGTGTTGGTCGGAAAGAATGTCCTTTCCTTCCAACAGTATCTTATCAACCCTTCTACCATAGTAAAGAATATCTCCTTTTTTTCCTACTTCCAAACCCGGCATTTTGTTTAAAATATCTCCCAATGTTTGAGTGCTTTCATTATAAAAAGCCTTTGCATCATAATTTATGGTATCTCCCTTCACAACTACAGATATACGCTCAGCTTTAATTACAACTTCGTTCAATAACTCTTCGTGTCTTTTTAGTACGATTGAGATGGAATCTTTTTTCAACATAAAGGAATCTATAACAAAATATTTTGTATCAAAACCTAAGTATGATGCACTTAAAACCATCCCCTCTCTAACAATGTTGTCAATATACCATTTTCCATCTTCGCCTGAAATAGAAAAACCTACCATACTACTGCTGTCAGCCAAATAGAGAATTATGGATGCCCCGATTAATTCTTCATTATCTCCTTTCACAGTTCCTTTCAAAGTCTGAGCATATATATTGTTTTGCAAAATGAAGAGAGATAAATATATCATAAATAGATATTTTAGCATAAATATTACATTTCAACTTGACGAAAATTAATCTTTGTTCAATTTTGACTTTCTTTCATTTATTATTTTAAATACTTTCTTCATTTTTTTATCCTTGTAAGTTTTTTCATCCATTAGAGTAAGTTGAGTGGTGTCAATATAAGGATAATTTTCGGTTTTCATTCGTTCAAATGAAATAAGTTGTATTATTGCTTTAGGAGTTTCCACCTTAACGACTAGGCCCGGTAATCCTGAATAAACAGAAGGTCCTAACGGAGTTGGTATATCAGGAATAAAATAAATATTCACCTCTTCTTCATTTACAATACCAAAAACCAAAATTGCTTTATGTCCCCCAAATATTATATTTTTATTCTTAATATTTAATTTTTGGAAATTAAGAAAATTGTAACTTCTTGCTGAGTTTTTTATTAAAGACTTATCAACTTTTAAAATTTTCTTTTCTTTTAAAAAGGTGTAAACTACATCTGAATGATTTGCTCCCTCTCTATTATATTTTGAAGTATCAGTCATTGTAATATAATATACAGATTGCTCTCCTTTTGTTAGTAACCTGTAATATAACATAATTCCATTCATATTCGGATGATTACTTTGTCCATTTTGATTTGACTTATATGTGTAAGAATACAATGCCGTAAAATCTTGAGCAACACTAACCTTACCTGCTAACAAGATGCCAAATAAAAATATGAAAGTAAATATATTCTTTTTCATTTTGTGATATTTAATATTAAAATATAATCCGGTGGTTTCGACCACCGGATTAAAAATAAAACTTAAGGAATATCTCTAATATAAGTCCAGGTATTAGTATCTCTATCCCACCCCCACAAAACACCATTATCATAATCCCAAACATGAGTATCATCACCATCCCAATAATATTCTCCATCGACATATACCCATTCAGGTGAAGGTGCTTTGGAAGATATGATTCCTGATAACATTGATGAATATATACTTTTATCGTGGATCGTGGATAAGTTAATATTTGAGCTAATAACAATCATTACTAATAGTTATAACGCAAAAATAATTAAATTATTTAATAATCACAAATTATTTCAGTATTAATTATTAAATATATTTTATTTAATATTTTATTCTGCATATTATATTATTTCGTTATTTTATTTGTTACCAAACAGGCAAATAAAACGCCTATATCAATGCATTGCAAAATAAATAATATATAAAACACCTTTTTGAATCATACGATAAAATCGTATGATAAACTACCGTCTGCTTTACAGAATTAAACGCTATTTACAGGCTTTAAACCGATTAATAATAGCTGAGTAAATATGATAAAGTCATTCTTTCTAAGAAGCCTTATTTGTGCAATATTACAGTTGATTATTATCGTTTTGCATTTTATTATTCGTGCATTCGTGGCGTTTAAAACCCGGTGCACTGCGAAAAAATATCAATTTAATAATTGCGGAGGTTTATTATTGTCAAAGTAAAATATCTTTGCAAACAGAACATTAATATCAACATCACAAAACAAATATATATCTGATGTGTTATTTTTTATGAATCCAAATAAGAATAAAATGAGGGGATCAGATATTTCTAAGGGGCATAATTACAAGATCAAAGATTTCACTAACAGCAATATAGCTGTTAAACTTTTAATTTTGGGATTTTTGCCGGGATCTGTGATATCTTTGATACGTAAATCTCCTTTTGGAGGCGCATATTATTTTGATGTCAATGGCAATAGAATCGCCTTGCGCAAAAATGAAGCGGAAGCAATAGTTGTAGATTAAATGGCGAAAAAAACTTCTAAATATAAAATTGCTTTAATCGGTAATCCCAACAGCGGAAAAACCAGCTTATTCAATTCGCTTACCGGCATGCACCAGCATGTTGCCAATTTTCCCGGAGTAACAGTTGATAAGAAAACCGGAATTTTAAAAATAGATAAGGATTTGTCTGTTACTTTAATTGATTTTCCCGGTACATATAGTTTATATCCCAATTCCGATGATGAAAAAGTAGTAGCTGAAATACTCACCAATCCCAAAGATAAAGATTATCCTGATGCGGTTATATATATAATCGATCCGTTTGATTTCAAAAGACAAATGCTTCTGTTGACTCAACTTCAGGATCTGGGCTTACCTGTACTGGTTGTTCTGACTATGAAAGACCTTGCTATTAAACAAGGTATTAAGATAAACATTAAAAAACTCAGTGAACAAATTCAAAGCCCCGTTATATTTTTCAGCAATAAAACAAAAGAAAATATACATGAGATCAAATCGGGGATCAGGAATCTATTTGAAAATAAATCCAGGGTCAAAACTTGTTATTCACTCACTTCACATGAGAAAGATATAGTTGATAATTTTAGAGATAAATTGAATTTCAATACAGATTATCAGGGATTATTACAGATACATCATAGTGAATGGTTGAAATATATACCGAAGAATCTTAAAGAAGAAATAAAAGATTATAAACTAAAAATCGGGTTTAATGATATATCCCTTCAAATACAGGAAACTCTGGAAAGATACAGGATATTCAATAAAAAGATCAAAGGCATTATCAATTTTAAAAGGAATTCCGTCAAAGCAATTACTGATAAAATCGATGATATAGTTACTCATAAACTCATAGGTCCTATAATATTTTTTGTTTTAATGCTCTTTATGTTTCAGGCGATATTTTCCTGGTCCGAGTTACCAATGGAATGGCTTGAAGACGGTTTTACTACTTTATCCAATTATTTAAAGGTCAATTTCCCTCAAAACTGGTTAACAGGGTTATTGGCGGATGGTATCATTCCCGGTTTAGCGGGAGTATTGGTATTTATTCCACAAATATTTTTGCTGTTTTTGATAATCGGAATAATGGAAGAAGTCGGATATATGTCAAGGGTAATATTTATGTTTGACGACCTTATGCGAAAATTCGGAATGAACGGAAGAAGTATGATCTCTCTTATATCCGGTGGAGCATGTGCCGTGCCGGCAATAATGTCCACAAGAACTATCAACAATTGGAAAGAGAGACTGATCACTATTATGGTCACACCTTTGGTCAGTTGTTCTGCCAGAATCCCTGTTTACACCCTTTTAGTAGTTTTTGCCGTTCCGGACAAAGATATCGGGATTTTCAATGCAAGAGGTTTGGCATTGATGGGACTGTATTCAATGGGTATATTTATGGCTCTGATATCATCTATGGTAATGAAATATATCATTAAAACAAAAGGACCTTCCTATTTAATGATCTCATTGCCTGAATATAAAAGACCAATCGTTAAAAATATCGGATTGTATGTAAAAGAAAAAGTCGGAGCTTTTGTTTTTGGTGCAGGAAAAATCATATTAATGGTATCCATTGCTTTGTGGTTTTTAGCAAGTTATGGTCCTCCGGGAGCAATGGATAAAGCTGAAAAACAAGCTATTGAAACCGGAGCTAAACGAAATCTCAGTGAAGAACAAACCTTAAATCTGATCGCTGCCGAAAAAATAGAACATTCGTATATAGGTTATTTGGGAAAAAGTATTGAACCTGCTATAAAGCCATTGGGTTTTGACTGGAAAATAGGTATTGCCCTTATTACTTCCTTTGCTGCAAGGGAAATATTCGTGGGAACTATGGCTACGATATATAGTGTGGGAAGCACTGAAGACAATTTGAAAGTATCCGAACAAATGGCAAAAGATGTGAATCTTCAAACAGGTGAAAAAACATATAATTCTGCTGTTGCCTGGTCTCTGCTATTATTTTATGTATTTGCACTTCAATGTATGAGTACAATAGCAGTTGTAAGAAAAGAAACGGGGTCATGGAAATGGCCTGTCATGCAGTTTTTGTATATGGGTGGTTTAGCCTATTTTTTCAGTTTTCTGATCTATAATTTTTTGAACTGAAAATCCTGATTTCTCAAATTTTTTCATTTTTTTACAAAGACCTTCAACTTCATTATCCACCAATAACAGATCGGATGAAAATTCACTTAAATATCCTTCTGCTCTCATTTTATCAAGCATTGCCAATAACGGATCAAAAAAACCGTTGATATTTAGTAACCCTACCGGTTTGTTATGAATATTCAACTGACTCAAAGTCAGCACCTCAAATAATTCATCCAATGTACCAAAGCCACCGGGCAGAGACACAAATGCATCTGCCATTTCCACAATAACCTTCATCCTGCCTGCCATATCATGTGTAACTATCATTTCATCCATATCGGAATGAGCTACTTCAAGGTCTTTGAGATGTAATGGTATCACACCAATACTTTTCCCTCCAAGGGCAATCATCTCATCAGTCATAATTCCCATCAAGCCAATACTTCCGCCTCCATTGATCATCGTAATGTCATTTTTAACAAAATACCTTGCCAGTTCAATAGCCTGGTCGATATAAATCTGTTTTCTGCCCCTTGAAGAACCGCAAAATACCGCTACATTATTTAAATTATTCATTGGTCATGAAATTTTATAAGCAACAAAGAATACAGTAACTACTTATGCATAAATATCTGTCAATTCAAATTTTTCACCGTCAAAAAGTCCTTTATCGCTCAGTTTTATCGAAGGAATGACCAATAATGCCATAAAAGATAAGGTCATATAAGGAGCTATGAGTTTGGAACCATTGATTTTTGCCAAAATATCAAGATCATCATATTTTTCAGCTACTACATAATACGGTTCATCGCTCATCAATCCGGCAATGGGTAATGGTAAAATCGCTTTTTTGTTTTGTTTACTACTTACAAATGCAATTCCTCCTTTATTTTCTATTATCATATTTGCTGCATCACAAATATCTTTGTCATTGGTTCCCACTACTATCACATTGTGTGAATCGTGAGCTACCGATGATGCTATAGCTCCGTCTTTCAATCCAAAACCTTTAACGAAACTAATTCCGGGTTTAGCTTCAG
>JALVEG010000435.1 GCA_027031145.1 Saprospiraceae bacterium
TTTATCAGGCATTATTCTCAAAATATGCGAATGACCACTTATGAATATATCAGGCTTGTACCGGATTATCAATTCCCTTGCTCCAGGAGTATATCTACCGGGATATCCACCTATATGGATCATCAATACCTTTAAGTCTTCTATCGTGAAAAACTGATATTCAGGAGTATCTATTCTGATGTCAATACCATCAATATTACCATACACGGCTCTTACCGGCTTTAAGTTGCAGTATTTGTCCAATGTGCTTGCATCTCCAATATCACCTGCATGCCATATTTCATCACACTCTTTTAAATATTTCGCTACATCCTCACCAAAATAAGAATGAGTATCGCTGATCAGTGCTATTTTTTTCATGATAATTTACCGCAAGAGAATCACTTGTCCGGTTTTTGGCTTTTTAGGACTAAAATTCTGACCATCTTTAACAACTTTCCAGGTTACATTATACAAATAGACTCCCGGGGGCATATCTTTTCCTCTGAATGTTCCGTCCCATCCTTCATCCGGATCAGAAGTTTCAAAAACTTTTTCTCCCCAACGATCAAATATTTTCATATTAAATTCATCATAAGTAAACGGCTCTTTCTGAAATACTTTGAAAATAGCGTTCAAAGAATCAGTTCTTCCTGTCGGGAAAAAAGCATTTGGATAATAAACCTCAAAACAATTTTCTGCCTCTGGCTCATATTGATAAACAAATGTGGAAACTTTTACCGTATCACACAAAGTAACAGTTGCGGTATAAGTTCCTTTCTTATTGACAACAATTGAAGTTACATTTTTCTCTCCCGTACTCCATTCATAAGTTGCTCCTTTCAATCCCGGAACACTAAATGGATAATATGTTCCCGGACATAAAGTAACCGTATCATTCTTTTCCGTCATATTGACCTTACCACATTTCTCTTCATTGAATCCGGTGATTACTTTTCTTGTTAAGTCAATATCTTCTACTTTTATTTCCACAGTATCCAGAGAATAAATAGTATCTTTAACCAACATAACTGATAAAGGAATAAATTCTGCAGATGTTGAATCTTCAAGACAAACAGGTTCTTCTGATTCAAGTTTAAACCCTTTGTCGGAAGGTTGGGTTTTGCTCACAAATAAATAAGGAGAATCCATATCAATATGGATAGAATCCAATCTTTTATAGCAAAATCCAGACATTACCAATGAGACATCCATACAAACTTCCATAGAGGGGGTTCGAAGTTCAAAACTATCTTTTGCGAATTTATATATCTTAGGATCTAAAAATTTATTCAAATTTGAATCAAAGAAAAATACCTTGTCATGAACCATAAAAAATATTGGAAAGACACCTACTTGTGTACCTTCAACAACCTTTAGAAAAGCAGGATGATCTTTGTAATCAGTAGCTGTAAACCCATCTGTAGTTCCAATAACATTTCCATCGGTATCAATCTTTATCAACCTGAAAATAGCTGTATCCAGTTTCACTAAAGGATCGGTATTTACTGTATCTTTTTTGAAAATCGTATCAACAACCGCTGTTATTATATTACTGAAATTATTTTCATCAGCAACAAGCGGGTCGTTCACATTGGCAAAATATCTGCCGTCGATCTCCTTTGCCCACATCAACGTATCAATTATCTCTTCATCAAGATGAACTTTAGCATAAGAAGTTCTATCAGAAAAAATTACCAAATTTCCATCCGTATCTACAACAGATGAACGATGACTGATCCCTAATATCTTCTTTGAATACAAAATATTACCATCCGTATCAAGAGAAATTATCAATGTATTATTATTTTTATCAGCAGTTATTAAATAAATAACATCTTTATTTCTGTTAAATAATATATTTGAATAATGTGTATAAATATCATTATCTTTTGTATTAAAAGTCTTTGACCAGCTTATATCTCCATTAAGATTCAATTTTACCAATGTCAAATAATGATCCACAACAATTGTTTCCGGATATTTTAACAATAAATACATATCATTATTTACCTTTAAAACATCCGGTTTGGACATTCCCGATTTGCTTTTTGTTGAATAATCATTTGTCCAGTCCAGATCACCGCATTCATTAAACTTTGAAAGTCTGAATTTTGTGGTATCTGATACCCATTGTGGACTATTAAACAATAAAAACCCTCTGTCCAACGGAACTAACTTAGGATAAAAACCTTTAAACGTATCTATCTTATTGAACATGCTTAATTGAGAAGAGGCATGAAAGACAATTCCTATTAATAAAAAGCTTGCAATTATGTATTTAGTAACATTATTATTCATATCTAATTTTTTATTATTG
>JALVEG010000436.1 GCA_027031145.1 Saprospiraceae bacterium
TTTCAGCATGTGCATTCTTTCTTCTTCAAAATGATTGTACATAAAATTTGCACAGTTATTGAGACCTTCTTTATCACACCAGGAAGCCATTGCCAGATACAAATTTGAGGAGTAAAATTCTTCTACCACCTGACTGTTGAGGGCATCGATTATTTTTTTATTTAACATATTAATATTTTTTTTACAAAAATAGGAAATAATGTTATAAAAGGGATAAAATCAAAAGGAAGTGTTTTATTTTTTAATAAGTCTTAAAATAAACAAGTTGTTCAATGACAAAATAATAGATTTAATAACATTAATTTCTTGTACTTCTTCAATAGTAAAACTGTCATAAAGAAGACAAATTTATCTTTAATAACATATTCATGTAAGTTTTATCAAATGAATAATACTAATATTGCAAAAAAAGTAAATTATGGCTGTTAGCAAATCATGTCCGATAGAATATAAAACCGTTGATAAGAATATTATTCGTGTCAATGCAATGATAGTATTTTCATTTTTAGTTTTATTTGTAGTATCTTCCAATCCGGCATATTTGGTTATTATAGGAATTGATTTTATAATCAGAGTCTTTTTCGGATTAAAATATAGTCCGATTTGTTTTGTTATAAAAAGAATATTGAGACTTTCAGGAGTAAAACCACATAAAATTAATGCCGGGCCAAAGACATTTGCAGCAAAAATAGGATTATTGTTTTCTGTATTCTCACTAACTGCTTATATGTTGGGAATGGAAACTATTTCGATAGGTATCGCAGTGGTTTTTTTGATTGCTACCGGTTTGGAAGCATTTTTAAATTATTGTTTGGCTTGTCAAATTTATCCTTATTATAAAAAGTTGTTGAGCTAGTGGGCTGCGTATAAAATAACTACCCATATAACCTCGCTATTTTCCTCTGGCTCTTCGTTGCTCAAACAGTCATTATGCTACGGCATAACTCCTGTTCGAGCTCCTCGATTCAGAGAAAAATAGCTTCGGTTGCTAAGGGTATTTATTTCTTACGCAGTGCACTAGAGATTTAAGTATTATAATCCGACTCCACTATTTCTTTTATTCCTTGTAAATATGGAGTAGGTTGCATATCGAAATGTTTACTGAATTTATTGGAATTAAAGACATAATCCCTGTCAAACTGGTAAATCATTTCCGGCATCTCTCTCATAATTGGTATAAAAAGTCCAAGTATCTTCAAGATAAATTTGGATGCAACCTGATATTTGGGTTTTACACCCAATTCTTTAGCGATTGCTTCTATCCATTCTTTTCCTGTCAGTGGGTCGGTAGCTGTCGGCAAATGCCATATCTGATTGTATGCTGCATCAGTATTACCCAACAATGCAGTTGCTTTTCCGGCATCAGGAGTGTATGTAAATGAATGTTTATATTTATCTGAGCCCATCCAACTAGCTTTTTTGCCTTTGCTTAACGGATCAAAAACCGTTTCAGTCAGCATGCTGGTATGTTTTATATTTGGCCCGTAAAAATCTGCAGAACGGGCTATAAGAGCAGTCAATTTACCTTCATTTACTTTATTCATGATCATATTGAATATTTCTGTCCGGATTTTACCTTTCTTACTTGGGGGATTAATTGGAGTCTCTTCGTCCATTCCATTCAGATGATCCTTATCATACATATAGATATTGTCAAAGAATACCAGTTTGCAATTATGTTTTATACAGGCATCGATTACATTTTGAGTGAATAATGGCCAACTTTCTTTCCAAACTTTATAATTGTATGGAAATCCTATTGTCACATAAACTATTGAAGAACCTTCAACTGCATTGTTGAGTTCATCAGGATTAAGCAGATCTGCCGGAAATATCTCATCATTTTCATTTACTTTTTCGGGATTCCTGCTTACAAGTCTGATCTTATCTGTATATTTTTTCAGTGCTTTTGCCAATTCAGTTCCAATAGCTCCACCTGAGCCTAATATTGTTTGCATAATTCAATAATTTTATAAATGATAATATCAAAGATAACAACATTTTATGATCGGAATTGTGTTTTTAAATATGTTTGGTTTTAATTTAATAAAAACTGCTATTTTTTGTCAATGGGCGACATGTTTTTTTTATTTTAACCCAAATTCTACGGCAGAATAATCAAATTCCGCCAAGTACCGCAGAGTTGGCGAGTAGTCTAGCAAAGAAGGTTTTGATCACTTAGTCTGTCAGACATTCCTAATGAATAGATAATTGCATTTTTCTGGGGTAAGCAAATAAACTATTTGTAACTACTCAGGTGGTTTAATTTATTGATTATATGAGAGTTGAAAGCATAATA
>JALVEG010000437.1 GCA_027031145.1 Saprospiraceae bacterium
TTCAAAAAGTCTTTAATTTTAGAATTGTTAAAAGGCCTCATGTTACTCTTCATTATTCAATAACTCTTACAGCTCCAGATGGAAATACCACTATAACACAGAATAGCCAGAAGGCTTTTTTTTATCAGATAAAAGATAGTAATGGGTATAACATAGAGAATTCTTTAGTAGAAGAAGTTCGTATTCGTTCTCTTGATATTGCATCTTTACAGCTGGTAGAAGGTGGGGGAAATGTGAATGAAATAATTTATGCAGGTAAAGCTGCTAGTTCTTTTGTAGTCAAAGCTCTTGATAAGTATGGTGAAGGTTATATCGAAATAAAAGCGAAAGTCAAAACTTCTTTAGGAGTTGTAACAAAAATTAAAAGAATTTTTAAAATTACAGTTGTCCGAGATAAAATGCTAGAAAAAATTGAGAAAAGCTATCAGATTAAAATTACTACTGAGAATGAAAATTTCACTCTATTAGCAAATAGTGATAAAGTGCTTCATTATCAAATTGTCAATGAAAATGGTGAAGAGCTTCCAGATCATGATCTTATGAGTCTTTATTTTCGAACTTTTAATGGAAAAATAGTGAAATTAATAAACAAAGATGGTAATTTTGTTAATGAAATGACATTACATGAAAATCTCACTTCTGATGGGAAAATTTCTATCCATGCAATGGAGCAAAAAGGAACTACAAAAATAGAGACTGTCGCTACTATATCGGTAGGGGGGAAAAATGTCACGAAACGTCAATTGACATTTGTTACCGTAGATATGATGCCAAGTGCTCCTTATCAGATAGTTTTCTCTTTTGAAAACGAGTCTCTTCTTGTAGATCAAAATGGTATTATAAATTATAATATTATTTCCACTACTACTAATAAACTAATTAAAAAAGATTTAATTGAGAGTATAGATTTTTATGTTTCTGATATAACAACTATGGTGCTTCTTGATCAACAGTACAATGAAACGGATCATATTACTTTCAAAGAAGCCGATATACAAAGTGTCGGTCATATATTTGTACGAGGAAAGAAAGCAGGTGTATCGGTTATCCAAGCAGTAGTTCATCTTAAAGGTAAAAACAAAGCTCTTGAACAAGTTATTAGCATACCTGTTACTTATATTACTAACAATAAAATCATTTTAGAATATTCTGGTACAGAATATAACGCGACTTCTGGATATTTTGTAGATACATATACAATTCGCATTAAAAATAATAAATATGAAAATAAAAATCTTCACGTCACTATCATTACGCCAAAAATACTGTATCCTCATATTTATTATGATAAATTTCTTTTGGGCGAACTTGATCCAGGAAATAGTAAGTTTTTCCAAAATCTTAAGAATGTTTATTATAGAGACATATATAATGATATCCAAGGACTTCATGATGGCAAACTTTACAAAGAAAATAAATTTACCAAATTTACTGTTACAGATAGTCAATATTCAAGAAGACTTGATTTAACAAAAGTTCAACCTATTGATGACAAGCTTATTATTTTACCAAATAGAGAAAAAACAGATATTCATTATCTTGGTGTATGGCATATAGTTAAAAAGGAAGGGCCTGAGACCATCGTTTTACAAGAAAATTTTGACAAAAACGTTTCAGGATTAAGCTATGTCATAGGTAATGAGACACGTTACGATCCTGTAGATGATACCATAGCTGCAGTTCTTTTAGATAATACGGAAGGCAATTATCATATAAAACAAGGAACGGTACAAATACATGTAACATATCCTAATTTTATGGCAGGAAAAGATATATTTATTGGAGTTACTCTTGGAAGTAATACTCAAAGAATTGGTAATAGTTATAAAAGGACATTGACTGGTACTAAACTTGACGCTACTCAACCTACACCTTGTGAAAGTGCCATGTGTGTACGGAAAGTAAAACTTTTCTTTCCAGAGCCAAATAGAGCACTTCAATATTCACGGTTTGGGGCACATTGTGAAGGCGATAAACTTCGATTTATCTATTTCACTTCTACACGTAGTACATGTTCAACCAGTCTTGATTATGGATATAGTGTTAATCAAAAGGTGGATGGGAATGGAGAAGTATTGATGTGTATCTATCCTATGCCTACTTATGAGGAAAAAACTGATCCAGACACCAATCAAACTTACAAAATTATATCTGGATATGAAAAAGTGCAACCAAAATGCACCTATACAGTAGCCGAAGAGTTCCCCTACTAACTCTGACTGGCAAGAAAGCCTATGAGGAAAAAAGCGCCGATGGAGAGGATCGGCGCGAAGATATACAAAATCCTCTTTGTACGC
>JALVEG010000438.1 GCA_027031145.1 Saprospiraceae bacterium
GTATATGAAAAATGCCTCCCAAACTACCGATACGGTATTGAGAGCATTGTCAAGACATAGAAATAAATATATAATAGATAAGGAATTGGAAGATATTGGCCCGGAGGATTTTGGTATTGAACCGAGATTAAGCTATTTAAGATATAATTTTAAATACAGAGGTTTGCCGGTATATAAAGATAAGTGGGCGGAAATGGATAAACCGGGAAATATGGGTTTGTTATATGAAAAAGCATCTAATGGGTTTAAATTTGAAGGAGAAGATATTCCTGATGATTTTTTACAGCACTATTATGATTGGGATAATAGATTGATAAATTGACAAATTTTTAAATAAAATGACATTCAACTCCTCCAGAGTTGTAGCCCTCTTGCTTGTTTACCACCGGTTTCACCGGCGGCTATTCAATTTTATCCCTTTCAGGGATATTTTTATTTTCTCTTTAAAAAAATTAATGATAATGAATAAAAATGTAAATTCTGGCTAAACTATCATCGCATATTTTATTGGAAATACTCGATAGAGGGCAAAACCACGAATGTGGTTTAATATAAATAGCCCCATAAGAAATGCGGGGTAAAAGATCGAGAAGGAAATGAACGCCGAAAGGTGTTCAATAAATCCAATAAAATTCCATTTGTTTCATATCACACAAATTTCTGCATATAATTGAAAAATTGTCCGCAATTTGTCTATTTTTGCAACTTAAAATTAAAAAACAATGACAAAATTATCAGAACAGGAATTAGTAAGAAGAGAGAATCTTGAAAAAATAAAGGAATTGGGAATAAATCCATTTCCGGCAGATTTGTTTGATGTAAATAGTACAGCTAAAGAAATAAAAGAAAATTTTACTGAAGGAAGTGAGGATTTCAAAGACGTAAGCATTGCAGGAAGATTGATGATGAAGCGTATAATGGGTAAGGCTTCTTTTGCTGAATTGCAGGACAGTTCGGGCAAAATACAATTGTACATCAACAGGGATGAAATATGTCCGGGTGAAAATAAAGATATGTACAATAAAGTTTTTAAAAAGCTTTTGGATATAGGTGATTTTATCGGGGTAAAAGGTTATGTTTTTAAAACAAAAACAGGCGAAACTTCTATACATGTAAGTGAATTGAAGTTGCTTTCAAAGTCTTTAAAGCCTCTACCGATAGTAAAAGTTGATGCCGAAGGCAATGTTCATGATGCATTTACCGATCCTGAACTGAGATATCGACAAAGATATGTTGACTTGGTTGTAAATCCACATGTCAGGGATATTTTTGTAAAACGTACAAAATTATTTCAGGCAATGCGGGAATTTTTTAATAAGGCAGGATATCTCGAAGTTGAAACTCCTGTATTGCAGCCAATTCCCGGTGGAGCAGCAGCAAAACCATTTGTTACGCATCACAATACTTTGGATATTCCGATGTATTTGCGTATTGCAAATGAACTATATCTGAAAAGATTGATCGTTGGTGGATATGAGGGAGTGTATGAGTTTTCCAGGAATTTTAGAAATGAGGGAATGGACAGAACTCACAATCCGGAGTTTACGGCTATGGAAATATATGTAGCGTACAAGGATTATAACTGGATGATGGATTTTACAGAGAAATTGTTGGAATATTGTGCTATTGCAGTAAACGGAACTACTAAAGCTACATTTGGCGAACACGAAATAGACTTCAAGGCTCCTTACAAAAGGGTAACGATGCGTCAGGCGATATTGGATCATACGGGATTTGATATCAAGGGAAAGACAGAGGATGAATTGCGTGAAGCTGCCAAAGGAATGGGAATTGAAGTGGATGACAGTATGGGAAAAGGTAAATTGATCGATGAGATATTCGGTGAAAAATGCGAAAGCAGTTACATACAACCCACATTTATTATTGATTATCCAAAGGAAATGAGTCCTTTGTGTAAAATGCACAGGGAAGATCCTGATTTGACAGAAAGATTTGAGTTGATGGTTTGTGGAAAAGAGGTTGCAAATGCTTATTCGGAATTGAATGACCCCATTGATCAAAAAGAAAGATTTGAAGAGCAATTGAAATTGGCAGAAAGAGGAGATGAAGAAGCAGCAAAATTCATAGATTTTGATTTTTTACGTGCCTTGGAGTACGGTATGCCACCTACTTCCGGAATGGGAATAGGGATGGACAGACTTGCCATGTTTCTGACAAATAATGAATCAATACAGGAAGTGTTGTTTTTTCCGCAGATGAAGCCGGAAAGCAAAGGCTAAAGGCTAAAGTATAAAGTACAAAGTACAAAGTACAAAGTATAAAGTATAAAGTATAAA
>JALVEG010000439.1 GCA_027031145.1 Saprospiraceae bacterium
ATGTGAGAGGGCAAAACCACGATAGTGGTTTAATATGATTAGCCCCGTATGAAATGCGGGGTAAATTTGAGAGGGGATATGAACGCCGATAGGTGTTCAATGTTATGATAAACGTACATTCAACTCCATTCCCAAAGGGACACGTGTCGGAGTTGTATCCATCTAACACATTTACCACCGGTTTCACCGGTGGCTATTCACATTTATCCCCTGTCGGGGATTAGGAATTAGCCCATTAAACAAATGAGTATTTCATCAAATTGCAATATATGAAATGCACCTGAAAAAATTACCTTAATTTAAAATTGTATGTACCTGTAAGGTATCCTTTATTGTATATTTCCAATTTATAAGGTCCTCTGATAAGAGGGATATCCTTATTCCAAATCAAACATTTATTTTCATTTTTCCCTGTATAATTAACAATATATTTTTTTGTATATTTCAATGGTGTGTTATCCACTGATTTAGGAATCATTCCGGAACCTGTGTTTTCATCATATAAAGTATTTCCATCGGGGCCGATTATACGAATATAGAAAATTTCTTCTCCTGGATCAGCAATTTCATTTTCCATCATGTCAAAACAAATTTTCAAAACCTGTATATTTTTTGCTTTTCTTTTTCTGGAGTACTTGCCATTTCGTTTTATAGAATAACCTTTTACGACGATTTTATCTAAAGGTATTACTGAAGCTTTATTTGCTTTGGTAAATAACTTATTTTTATCTTTTTCCAATTCTTGCTTTATAAGTGCCAATGAATCTTTTTCCTGTTGTATTTTTGATTTTTGACTTTCGGTTAAATTAAGCTTTTCATACAATTCACTTTTGTCTTTTTGCAGTTTGTAATTGGCTGAAGTCAGTACTTCATTTTGTTCTTTTAGATCATTTATTTCCTGAACATATTCCAGCGCCTGAGCTTTTAGATTTTCTATTTCTGCCTGAGCTATTTTAAGCTTTTTTGATTTCCATATCAAAGTGGTGATTTTCTCTTTTTGGGCTTTTAATTCTGCTTTCTGTGCTTCAATCAATGAGTTGAGCTCCTGATTATCTCCTTTCAGATCGTTTAAACTGTTTATTGCCAATTCATAATCCTTTTCAAGTTTCGCCTGAGTCTGACTGAGATTATTGAGTTCAACGTCATATTTAGCGATTTCATTTTTGAGTTTATTATTTTCCACCCATAAATAACCAGTTGTTCCCAACAGCAATATAATAGCGACAATAGCCATTGCGATTACATTATTTGTAGATTTTTTTGATGCCATAATACATATTATTTTTTTAGTGTAACTACTGAGACAGAATGTTTGGAAATGAAAAAAGTATTTTTCAATCAATATTATTCTATCTTAGTAGTTGCTTTTATACAATATTATTTTGATGTCTGTAACATAACAGACACTAATTGAGATGGGATTATAGTAGAATTTGCTACAAATATATGAAAATTTATTTTATAAATAACAAAAAAATATAAAAACAGGGCAAATGCTTATAAGGATTAGTGTATTTTTGAATTTGTGTTTTGTTTCATATCCCTGTTTACTGCAATACTTGCATTCAATTCATAACCTATTATCAGAGCCATTGAATTGATTTGTATCCATATCATTGTTATTATAATAGCGCCAAGTGAACCGTATACTTTATTATAATTACTGAAGTTATTGACATAATATGAAAACCCCATTGAACTTACTATTGCCAAAAAAGTGGCTAATGCAGCGCCGGGACTAATGAATTTTATCTTTCTTCTCATGGCAGGTCCATAACGATACAATAACGAAATAATGGAATAAAACAGAATAATTACAATTATCCATCTTAAAAAATCAATTGTTATTCTGTAAAATTCGTTTAAGTTCAATTTGTTAAATAAATATTCAAGCCAGATATTGCCTAATATCACTAAACCGGAAGATAAAAACAATAATAGAAACAATAAGAAAGTAATCTCAAATGCCCTCAATTTATGTTCAAAATAGTTTCTTCGCTTATATGTTTCCCTGTATGATTTACTGAAACTTGCCAACATTGATGATACTCCGTTTGATGTAAAATAAAGCATAAGAAATAATGAAACTAATTGTGAACTCACATGTGTTTTTTTTCCCAAACTATCCATTATTCCGAAAATATAATTTTCAGCTTGCAATGGAAGAATACCTGTCATTGAAGATTTCCAAACTTCAACATAATACTCAGTGAATGGGAGATATGGTAAAAATGTCAACAGGAAAATAATAGCGGGAAATATTGCCAGAAAAAAGCTAAATGACATGGCTTTAGCT
>JALVEG010000440.1 GCA_027031145.1 Saprospiraceae bacterium
AATAACTGCTGCAGCGAAAATTCCAATTTTTATTTCTCTTCCCATATTTAATTAACTACAATACAAAATTAATTCAAAATATTAAATAAACGGCAAAGCTACATATTAATTTTAATTTTAAACACAAAAGCAGTTTACAATATCTTCATTAATATCAATTTTCTTAAGCACTTAAATATCAACTCTCATTATTTCATTAATTTACTACCTTTTATTATTAAAAAGTATTAGCTTTGTTTCAATGTAAAATATTCTATGGAATTATTAACTATTTAAACCAATGAGCAAATATATCTTATTTTTATTCTTTTTTTCTTCATTAATATTATCGGGAGAACTATACACTCAAAATGACATTTCAAATAATGTTCTTCGAGATTGTATTGAGAATTATTATGGAGAAAATGATTTGCTTATCAATGGTAATATCTACATCCCAACTAATCCAAAAATATCAGGTCATCAATTTTATTTAAATAATGAATACCTCAGAGGAAAGGTATTTATCAAGGGACAAACTTTTGATAATCTTCTTTTGAAATACGATATAGTCCACGATGATATCATTTTATTGCACAAAAATAAAACAGGTTCCAGGATCGAGATTATACTTAGTAATAAATTGATAGATTCTTTTTATTTATCAGCTAAAAACTCTAATTTTTATTATGAACATTTTATTAATACAAATCTTATTCGAAATAATGATTTTAGTAATAAATATCTTAAATCAATAAATATTGGGAAAATCAAATTTTTAATCGGATATAAAAAGAAATATTTTGCAACTTATACCGATGTAAATCCTTCTGGTTTGTTTTCAAAAAACACAAAAACAATCTACATGTTAAAAGATAAAACGTTGTATAAAATAAAAAATAAAAAAAATCTGATTTCCTTTTTCAAAGAACATAAAACTGAAATTAAGCATTTTTTTAAAAAGAATAAAATTAAATTTAAAAAAATCAATGACAACCAATTATTACAATTATCAAAATATATAAATAACCTGTATAAATGATAAAAGATATTCATAAACGCATTGATATTGTCTTAAAAGCAATGTTGATAATCTTTATTCTCTTTATCTCAACAATTAATCTTTTTTCTCAAAAAGAAATAATTTTGGATAACTCTTTCAATAATTTAAAATGGTCGGTTTTTGTTGAAAAAGTTGAAAGTAAATTTGATATTTGTTTATATTTTGATGAAAACGAATTAATTAAACCGGATATAACTGTTATTATTGATGAAATTCCCTTGATCACATATCTACAAAATATATTTACAAATCAAAAAATCAATATAACTCAATTTGGAAAAAATATATTTCTATACAAAGGGGAAAAAATAAAAACTGTTTTGGATAAATCCAGTTATCAAATAGTCAAAAACACCAAACCTGAAAGTAATCCCGTAAAAGAGAAATTACATACCGATCAATATCTAAAAACAAGTAAGGAGCATCTTGGAAAAATTATAAATATCGGAAACAAAAACGAAGGACTTAAACATCGAAAAGCCATTTTAAAAGGGAGAATACTGGATAGCAAAGAACAATCTCCACTATTTGGTGCTACCGTATTGGTTCAGGAATTGGGAATAGGAAAAGCAACAGATTCCAAAGGACGATTTTCATTTAAATTAAAAAAAGGAAAATACACTCTTGTATTCAATGAAATCAATCATAAAGAGAAAAAAATTGAAATAAATATCTTATCAAGCGGACATAAAGATTTTTTTATCGAGCCACAATCTGTCTCATTAAAAGATGTGATTATCACAGCGGATGCCTATAACAAAATAAAAAGTACAAAAATGGGGTTTGAGCGGCTTCTTACACAAAATATAAAAGAAATACCTCTTGTGATGGGAGAAAGGGATATTCTGAAAATAGCAACCTTATTACCCGGAATCCAAAATGTCGGAGAAGGTACAAGCGGTTTTAATGTCAGAGGTTCTCCGGTGGATCAAAACCTATTTTATATAGACGGAATACCAATCTATAATACTTCCCATTTTTTCGGATTCTTTTCCGTATTCAATTCCGAAACCATTAGCGAGTTTTCACTTTTCAAAGCCAATATCCCTGCCAAATTTGGCGGCAGACTTGCTTCTATCTTTGATATTACAGCAAAAGAAGGAAACAATAAAAAATTCAAAATAAGAGGCGGAATAAGCCCTATTACCGGCAGAGTGATGATCGAAGGTCCGATAAAAAAAGAGAAAAGCAGTTATATGCTTGGAGTTCGCTCAACTTATTCCAATTGGATATTGAGATTGATCGATAAA
>JALVEG010000441.1 GCA_027031145.1 Saprospiraceae bacterium
CTTTAACTCTATGTTTAGCCATAGAAACTACCGGAACAAAATCATTAATATAAATTTGCGGATGATTATATATGAGTTCTTTAGAATTTAACTTAATAACCGGAGCAACTGCATCCCCAATTTTATTATTATTTATTGCTAAATAATTTGATGTATGAGTCTCTAAAATAGTCTTTTTTCCCCATTCTTTAGAATCAGTTTTGATTTTAGTTACAAATGCAGAACCGTATTCAGGGGGATTTTCGACTGCATTGGAATTAAGATTATCGATCTTTCTATTATTTTTCAGACCGTTCTTTTCAATTGCTATATTTTTATTTTCAACACTGTTATTATCTGTTGATTCTGTATCAATCTTTTTTAATAACTTACCAACATAATCTTGATTTCCTGCCATACCTGATTTCAATACAGTTTTATCTTTTTGAAAATTAAAATAGAGTACACCGGAAACAGCCACAAAAAGCAAAACCAGCAAAACTGCAGCCCTCAATCGAAAATCAAACTTTTTTTCTATATATACAGGTAGTTTTTCATCTAATAAGTTTGACATATCATGCCATCCTCTATCAATCAAATCATTAATATTCTTATTTTTACTATTCATAGCTCTCATGATTTAATTCTATAATGTTTGACAACTTTTCTTTTGCTTTGAAAAGATGCCATTTTGATGTTCCGACAGTTATTCCAAGTTTAGCTGAAATTTCCTTATGGGAATATCCTTCAATTGCATACAATCTAAAAACCTCAGATGATCGTGCAGGTAAAACTTTAATAACTTTCATCAAATCTTTATAATAAATCCCACTCAAAATATTGGATTGGGATTTATGCGTATTTTCCAAAATTTCCGAAACCGATACTTTATTATTATACTTCCTAAAATAATTGGATAAACTGTTTTTTACTATTATCTTAACCCAACCTTCAAAATTGCCTCTTGCTTCATAACTATCCAACTGAGTAAAAACTCTTAACATCCCATCATTAAAAATACTTATTATCTCAGATTCATCCTTCGTATATTTTTTTATCACAGGCAAAAGTTTTGGGAAAAAATACCTGTATACAAGTTCCTGTGCCTGCCGGTCATTTTGCTTACAAGCCTCTATAATCTCATCATTTATGATTGCTATGTTTTTTTTATTTATCCCAACACCTTTATTTAAACCATTTTAAAATCGTATCTACTCAGACAGATACAAAAGAATCAAAAAATTATTAATACTTCTCCCCTTTTATTTAACTTCAATATAAAAATCATCAAAGTCTAATCACCGGATATTTCAATAAAAATTTCATATTATATCCGGTAACAGGATGTAAAAGTAAAATAAAATCATAAAAATAAATAAAAAAAACATTAAAAGCAAAACATCTTTACATCTTTACCCTTTTCCAATAATATAGACACTATATAATAATGAAAGGTTGGGCGGAAAACAAAAAAGCCATTTCAAAATGAATTGAAATGGCTAAAAATGGTTTTTCGATTTATCACTCCACCGATTTGATTTGGTTGACCAATAATGCTAAATCATTGTTGATAACTTCAAGAAATCCTCTGTTAACCTCAAAATTAACAGATTCTCCATCGGACTTAATTATTTTTACTCTACCCTCACCTATTGCAGAAACAAGGGGAGCGTGATTTTCCAAAACTTCAAATTCGCCTGAAACACCAGGCACAGTGATGGATTTTATATTTCCACTAAAATATTGTTTTTCGGGTGTTAAAACAACCAATTCCATATTAATTTGATTTTTTGTATCTACTCAGGTAGAATCATTTTGACTGAAAAAAATACTTTTTTCGCCATATTTCAGCTATTTTTTTTAACATAGCTCCACTATGCTTTCAAAAAATAAGCTTCATCTGGCAAAAAAATAAAATTTTTCATCTCAAAAGCACTCTACCTGAGTAGATACGGTTTTATTTAATTATTCAGCTTCAGACAACATCTTCTCACCTGCCTCAATTACTTCTTCTATCGTTCCTTTAAGGTTGAATGCCGCATCAGGATATTTATCCATTTCACCATCCAGTATCATATTGAATCCTTTAATAGTGTCTTCGATACCTACCAGCGCTCCCGGTGTTCCTGTAAATTGTTCTGCAACGTGGAAAGGTTGTGATAAAAATCTTTGGACTTTCCTGGCTCTTGTAACGATCAATCTATCTTCTTCCGATAATTCTTCCATACCGAGAATAGCGATGATATCCTGAAGCTCTTTATATCTTTGAAGAATATTGATAACTCTTTGAGCTGTATTGTAATGTTCATC
>JALVEG010000442.1 GCA_027031145.1 Saprospiraceae bacterium
TTTTTACCATTCTGTTTAGCTTCCTGAGTACATATTTCTTATAATCATCAGTTAGAAAATTTCTTTCATTTATTCTTGTAGCGCCGGTTAATTTGGAATTATTCACAAAGCGATCCAAATAATCCAGCATATCTCTTTTGATAGATTTCTCTTTTTCCTTAGTGTCAATATATGAGATATTTTGGAACTTTCCATTTAAAGCTATATCAAGATATGCAAAATCAACCGGTAACCTGGATCTTAGTACTCTTTTGAGAAACACAGAGTCGTTTTCGACAGATTTCTGGGCACTATCCATGATGTTTTTATATTTGATCAAAAGATCTTCAGATAAATAGGAATCCGTATAATCCATCGGAAATCCATAAATATTTAACCATTCATCGGGATGATCATAAAGAGCTTTGTGTGTTAATTCATAATATTCCTTAATATATGAAGCAGCCGGACCATAATATTTTAGTAAAAAATCATTTACCAAAGAATCTACATTTACATCAGGATTCCAAAGCAGTTTTGCAATTAGATATTGCTTTAATTCGCCAAGATCAGACCAGGTTTTTCCACTTCCCTGTTGAAATGCCATTGGGATTTTCTTATCTCTGAACAGCCGGATGTTTGGTTGCAGAACCTTTATGTTTGGAAATGGAGTCAAATAATTTTTGAATTGAACTACATAGTCCCACATAAAAATGTTATTGCTGAGCTTTGTCCAGTTGTTAAGATCCCTGATAAACGATTGACTTCGTTTATCCTCTGCCAATGGCTGACTTCTGTTACATTCTATCGAGCAAAACATGATATTTACATTGGGTAATGGTTTTATGTTTTTTGGAGCGGAACGCGTAAATTGATAAGCAAGAGTGGATATGGTTTTATCAGGAAATTCTTTTGCTATTTGATTGGCCATATTGATATATGCACCTGATATTGAACCATATTTATTGTACAGTTTTTTACAATTATCACATTCGCAGTAATTGTAACAGTCGTTTTGAGAAACAGACCAATATCTTTTTTCCGGTTTCTTTTCTATTTCTTTCTTAAGATTTTGCTTCAATGTATTGATCAATTCAGGATTGCTTAAACATAATTGTCCGTCCATTAATCTTCTTCCTTCCACAAGTGCAAAATATTCGGGATGTTGTTTGAAATATTTTTGAGGTGGTACCAGATCATCAAAAGTATGTACGAAAAGTCCCCAATCTTCAAGCCCGTTTAATTTGTGCCAATCCATGTAGGCTTTGGTTGAAGGTCTTTTTTTGAAGTATTTCCGTAATTCAAATGCAGGTTTATATGTCTTTTCGATTTCCGGGATGCTAATATCCGGATTATCAGGAATGTAAAATTCGTTCAATGACAACATAGTGCAGCCGATAAAATCCTCAAGAAATGTATAAGTGCCAAATAGATTGGCTTTAGCACTATTACCGGCAATTATTATAGTATTATCATTGGTTTTAATTATAAATCCGTCTTTTTTAAATCGGTTAATTTTTTCTAATAAAAAGTTGTCTTTTATAAATTCTTTACCGATTAGAATATATTTTTTATTGTCGTTAAAATTATGAACAATTGGTAAAGTGGCTTTACTGACTTTAAATATATAGTTTTGTATCTCATTCGCTGCTTTTTGAGTTAGACTATCTGCATTATTATCCACAATTATCGAGAAATGTGATATGTGATTTTCTGATAGTTTAATTCTGTTATCTTTTTTAGAACAGGAAAACAGTGATAAAAAAACGATTAATATAAAGAGAAATTTATTCCACATGGTTTGATTATTTTTTGTTGTTGTCAAAAAGTTGAATCTCTCCATCAAGGCTGATACCTATTACTGTCATATATTTGTCAAGCACATTGTCAGGAATATCAATAAACACAAGTCCCGGAATTTTACTCCACCAGGCTTTCATTTTTATTTCGTGTTTAAGTTTGGTACCTCTTCCAACAACCCAAATTCTGTTAATTTTATTTATAATTCCTTTGAGCATTATAGGCCCGTTAGGTTTACCGTTGATAAATAGATACAGAGTCTTTCCATCTTTTGATAATGTGGATGGTCCACTGAAATAATCACGAGGGATTCCTGCTTTTGTGCTGAAGATAGCCTGTTTATTTTTGTTCATCCATTTCCCCAATTCTTGTAGAATATTTACCTGCTCTTCAGGAATTGTTCCATCTTGTTTTGGCCCAATATCTAAAAGTAGATTTCCTCCCAGTGAAATCACATCTGCAAATATTCTGATGATCTGATACGGTGTTTTATAGTTTTTGTCATTTCCCTGATATCCCCACGAATCATTCATTGTCATACACAACTCCCAATATTTACTTTTTGGTTTGTGGATGGGTAAACCCTGTTCGGGTGTAGCATAATCTCCATATCCCCGTAGACGACTGTTTATGATAATATCTTTGTTTTTATTTAACAGCATTTCTCTTATTTCTTTAGCATGCCATTTTTCAGCCGTTTGTTCCCAATCTCCATCAAACCACATCAAATCCGGTTTGAAATTGTCCACTATTTCCTCTATTTGATTGAAATTGAATTTAACAAATCTATTCCAACGAATAGAATCACTATCTATATCATATCTTTTTGTATTTATTTTGAAATTGGGATAATCAGGATTGGACCAATCCAAAAGACTATAATATAAACCGACTTTAAGATTATTTTTTCTAAGATTACTGACAAACGGCTTGATAAGGTCACGACCTGCAGGTGTTTTTTTAACTACATTAAGATCACTGAATTTACTATTCCACAATGCAACTCCATCATGATGTTTGGTTGTTATTACTGCATATTTTGCACCGCTTTCTTTTATGAGATTTGCCCAAAATGCAGGATCATAATTACTTGCTGTAAATCCATTCAATTGTTTCATATAATCCTCGTAAGAAATTAGATTGTTATAAAAAGACCATGATTCATCAATTCCATTGACACTATATATTCCCCAGTGGATAAATATACCAAGTTTTGCATCTTTGAACCATTCTAAACGTTGATCCTGACCTGTAGTTTCTTGAGAAAAGGTGGTAAAACTAAATGTTATAGCTAATAAAATATATATTATTTTGTTCATATACTTGTTATTTAATTTTAGAAACTTTGATTGTCCAAACATAATCGGATGGCGGATTGCGTCTTATTTTTTCAGGAATAAAAACCTTGAATCCATTTTCGGTTTTCTTCCATTTCAATTGTTTTTTGTAACCCAGTAAATATACTTTGGCTTTTTTAGCCGGCAAATGTGAATTAATATAGATTTCTTTAGGCATAGTAAATTCTCCTTCTTTGCACATATAGAAAAAATAAGACACACCATTATCCTTTTGAGTCATACATATATTATCTGATTTATACGGTGGAAGAACCTTTGTGTTATAAATTCCTTCATCGTTTATTTTCATCCATCCGGCATATTCTTTTAAAAGATCATAAGCTCCCTGCTGCCATTCTCCTTCGGGTGTGGGAGCGATATTGAGGAGCAAATTTCCACCTTTGGCTACAATATCAACCAGTAGTTGAATCCCTTTCCTGCCTGACATATATTTTGCATTTACGGTATGTGACCATCCTCCTCCCGATATGATACATGATTCCCAGGGGTAGGAAAGAGCTTTCGCTGGAACTCGATTTTCAGGAGTAAGATAATTTTGATTTTTACCGTGTACCGCCCTGTCAACAACGATGAGTCCCGGTTGCAATTTCCGGGCTTTTTCAACCAATTCATCAATTTTGATATCCTGATTTACCATCCTGTGTTTCAGATATGCGTTATTTGTATTTTTTAAGGTTCTATCATACCAGTTCATTATGGTTTCTTTATTGTCTTTTGCCACCCATCCACCATCTAACCACAAGATATCTATTTTCCCATAATCACCATTTAATAATTCCAATATTTGGTTGTGAGTAAATTCAATGAATTTATTCCATTTATCGGGATTAGCTTCAGGTTCGTAGTTTACATTTCTGTCACGTGGAGGGTATTTTGGATCCCAATAGTATGGCGAATGCCAATCGGGTTTTGAAAAATACGCACCTGTCCACATTCCGTTATTTCTAAATGCATTAAATATTTCTTTAGTTATATTGCTTCGAGGATTAGTTGAAAAAGGACAATTTTTATCTGTAATTTTATAATCTGTATATTTAGAGTCGAACATACAAAAACCATCGTGATGTTTAGTTGTAAATACAACATACTTCATTCCTGCTTTCTTTGCTGCGATCGCCCATTTTTCAGGATTGAATTTAACCGGATTGAATGTGTTTTTTAAATTTTCATATTCTTGTTTATACAAAAAATAGTTGTCTGGGTGCTTTCCCGTATTTCTCTCACACCAACCGTATTCTTCAGGACAAATAGACCATGATTCTACGATTCCCCATTGACTGTATGTTCCCCAGTGCATCAATAGTCCGAATTTAAGATCCTTCCATTCTTCCAGTTTCTCTAAAACCAATGAATCTGTTTCTGGAACATATCTTTCATCTTCATACTTAGCTTGAGATAATGAACTTGTGATAATCATAAAAAAAGCTGGTAAAATCAGAATATATCTTTTCATAAAATAATTTTTAATGTGACTCAAAGAGTGACTGACAAATGTACAAAACAAAGGATAATTAATAATATGATTTAGGTGAAAAGTGAATTTGTTTCTTTATTTTAATGCTTTTTCTTTTATAATCGATTTTTTAGCATTATTTTTATTGCATATTTCAGGCTATTTATGAAATGGAAATATTAGATGAAATATTCTATGATGTTTTAACCTATGGTAGCATTTTTATAATGATTATATTATAATGTATTTCAATAGTAAATAAGGAATAGTAAGTTTTATTAATGATTCCGTAAAGCAATGGAGGATAAAAACAGCGTGATATGTGCGACACATTTAGTTTTTTTAGTAAAGTTGAACCCCATCAATCATTTTTTGCAAAAAATTCCGACAGGGATCCGGGCGAACCTCAGGTAATAGAAATTATCGATGATGCAAAAGATGACTTTAAAACAAATTTTTTGCCTGTACATCTCAAAAAGTATCTCAAGGTTCAATACGAGAAACTAAAAGAAGTATTTCCTGAGTTTGATCATCCTTATTCAGCTGTTATTTCCAGACCTTTATGGATTTGGGGAGCAGAAATGGGTATAAATGAAAAAGGTGTCGCTATTGGAAATGAAGCTGTTTTTTCAAAACAACCGCTTATTAAAGACGGGTTGTTGGGAATGGATATTCTTCGATTGGCACTTCATAATGCAGCGACAGCAGATGAAGCAGCAGAATTTTTTATAAGATTGCTTGAAAAATATGGTCAGGGTGGTAATGGAAGTTACAGCGGAACATTGAACTATCATAATTCATTTTTGATAAAAGATCCGGTCAAAGCTGTAATTATTGAAAGTTCAGGCAGAAGTTGGGCAAGAAAGGATATTAACAACTATGCATCTATATCAAACAGCTATTTACTTACTGATGATTATGATGAAGCAGGTGGCGATATAAAAGGTAAAAATCTTAAAAAGAAATTTGAAAAAAAATACCTGGATTTCTTTTCCAAAGGTGATTATCGTCAGGCACTTACTTCCGGTAAAATTAAAACTTGTGATAAAGACCTGAATGATGTATTCGGAATATTGCGCTGGCATCAGGATGGAAGTGAAAAACCTAAACGGGGAATGAAATCAATTTGCATTCATCCCGGGCTGATAGTAAAAACAGAGACAACTGCATCAATGGTAGTGGATTATATCGATGATAAACAGATCATCTGGCTGACCAGTTCACCAAATCCTTGTGTTTCCTTGTTTAAGCCTTTGGTTTTGGATAAAGACCAAAATACTTTTGTGCAATTTCGTTCTTTGGATCTCTCTACCGAGTATTTTAAAGAGAACAGGAAGATATCTGAATATTTGTTAAAGAATCAGGATCTTTTTCATTCAAAGATAAAAGAGGAAAGGGATAAATTGGAAGCGGAATTTCAGGCGATTATTTATAAGGATATTAAAAATAAAAGTAAGGAGCAATTGATAAGGGATTGCCGGTTATGCTATGATAAAGAAAAAGAATATCATAAAATGATAAGGGGATTTATTGAAATATTATAATATTATGCCAAATAAAATTTAGAATGACATATAAAAATTATAGATTTGGCTTTTAAGGATAAAAAGTGGTGCTTAGGCGGTTTACCCCGTGAAATAGGCTTCGCCTAAATTGAAAATTTATTTCACGGGGTGAACCATGTGAAATCACCGAAGTATTTCACTGGGGGTTGCAACTTCCTCCCTTGTAAGGGAGGATTGAGGTGGGTTCTAAGCACCCATCCCCGGCCCTTCCCTCGCAGAGGGAAGGGAGAAGTGGATGTGCTTAATTGTTAGAAAAAGCTAAATTAGGTTTATCTAGTTTTAAACAGATTAGTTTTTTTAAGGATAAAAAGCAGTGCTTAGGCGGGTTGGAACTTCCTCCCTTGTAAGGGAGGATTGAGGTGGGTTCTAAATTCTGTAAAAAACGTAAAAATAATTTTCTTCTATGTCACTTGTGTGCAAAGCAAAGGTTATAGCCAAGCTACGGTGAGTATTTTTAACGAAAATATTGAAAAATTAAAATGAAACGAACATGAATTTTTTAATCATACAATACACACACCTGTGTGCCAAAGCACTTCGGTGCGCAGGCACAAGGTTATGATTAAAATAAATTCATGTGAGTTCCTGAATGTTTTATAAATTTTTATTATTTTTTACAAAATAAAAATTTTAAAAAATGAACAAAAAGCAGATCATCAAAGATTTCAAAGACCATGTTTCTTCCGGTAAAGCGGCAACATATAAAAAATACAGGATGGAATTTGTGATGGGCGAACGTGAAGGAGCATATATGACAGATGTTGAAGGGAAAATAAAACTAATAAATTGTCATTGCAACGGAGGTGTTTTTAATCTTGGTCATCGCAATCCTGAAATAATAGAAACACTGAAAAAAGCAACGGATAAATTTGATATAGGCAATCATCATTTAATAAGCAGTCAAAGGGCAAAACTGGGCAAAAAGCTTGCTTCTTTGATGCCCGGAGATCTTGATTATACCGTTTTTGGTGTTGGCGGAGGCGAAGCGGTAGATCTTGCCATTAAGCTGGCAAAAGCATATACCGGAAGGAAAAATATCATTAGCATAAAAGGTGGATATCATGGTCATACGGGCCTGGCACTTGCTACAGGGGATGAACAATATCGTGAGCCATTCGGAGATAATCTACCGGGATTTATGCAGATACCTTTCAATGATATCGATGCGTTAAAGAAATATGTGGATGAAGATACTGCTGCATTTATTATGGAGACAATCCCTGCTACTTTGGGAATTGAAATCCCATCCAAAGAATATATGCAGCAATTAAGAGAACATTGCACTAAGACAGGAACATTGCTTATCATTGATGAAGTGCAAACCGGTCTTGGCAGAACTGGAAAACTATGGGCATTTGAGCATTTTGAGATACAGCCGGATATTGTAGTTATAGGAAAAGGACTCTCCGGAGGTATCTATCCAATGACTGCTACGGTTTTCAGAACTGAATATGAACAATTTTTTCATGATCATCCTTTTATCCATGTTAGTACTTTCGGTGGTTCGGAGTTAGGGGCTGAAGTAGCTCTTAAGGTTTTGGAGATAAGTTCCGATCCTGCTTTTTTGGATCATGTAAATGAAGTAGCTGCTTATTTAGCAAAAGGATATGACTCTCTTAAGAAAAAGCATTCAAAATATATTGCAGCTTTCAGGCAATTGGGGCTTATGACTGGAATTGAATTTTATAAGGATAAGCATGGGCTGTTGTTTACAAAAGCAGCTTATGAAAGTGGAATGTTTTCCTTGTACTCAAATAACAACATGAAAGTATGTCAATTGTTACCTCCTTTGATAATTACAAAAGAACAGGTAGATGAGATAATAAATAAAATAGATAAGGCTGTTTCAAAATTGAAATACTACAGTATGGCATTTTCTGTCAAGGAATTTATTGATAAATTATTTTAATATTATATTATGCTGAGAAAAAAAGAAATTCAGGATTTTTTACAAGAATTTGAGGATAAATTTATTCCTACAAAGATAGATCCTTCGAAAATTGAGATTTTAGGTTACGGTGAGATTAGTACGGTAATGTCTTTTAAGGAGGAAGAACTGAAACATCTTGCTTTTAAGCGTTTACCTATTTTTACTGATGAAAAGGAAGCTTGTGATTATGCACAAATTCATATTGAATATAATAAATTGCTTGGGAAACTGAATATTGAAGTTCCTGAAAGTGAAGTTTATTGCGTGAAAGGACATGGTGACAGGATCGTTAATTATTTTAGTCAGCAGAGACAACATGAAAACTCTATCGGCAATAAAATTATTCATATACATTCAAAGGAAGAAAGTCTGATACTTTTTAATCTGTTGCTGGATAAAATGAAGAAATTGTGGTATCATAATCTTAATAATCCTGATCTACAGTTAGGGCTTGATTCCCAGATTTCAAATTGGGCAGTGAAAAATTATCATGAAGATATAAAGATCACGGAGGATACCGAACTGCTTTTTATTGATACAAGTACACCGTTTATTAGAAAAAAAGGAGAAGAGCAAATGAATCCTTTATTGTTCCTTGAAAGTGCTCCAAAACCAATGCGACCTGTTCTGCGTAAATTTTTCTTGCAGGATATTGAACTAAATCCGCCAAGGCGGATAGCTCTATTAGGTACAAATATAGTATTTTATGTAGAAAATTCATATAATTATAATTTTTAACTTTAAAAAATTATAATTATGCGAAAAAAAACAAGTTTTAC
>JALVEG010000443.1 GCA_027031145.1 Saprospiraceae bacterium
TATTGGTATTGTATCACGTTCAGGAACATTGACCTATGAAGCAGTTGATCAGGTTACAAGATCAGGAATGGGGCAATCTACCTGCATAGGTATAGGAGGAGATGCAGTACCGGGAACAACTACTTTAATGGCTGTTAAGATGTTGATGGAAGATCCTGAAACTCACGGAATTATTATGATTGGTGAGATCGGTGGAACAATGGAAGCAGAAGCGGCAAAATGGATCAAAGAAAACGGTACAAAACCGGTTGTGGGTTATATAGCCGGACAAACTGCTCCAAAAGGACGTACTATGGGACATGCTGGTGCTATTATAGGCGGAAAAGAAGATACAGCTGAAGCTAAAAACAAAATTTTAGCTGAAAATGGAGTTAACGTTGTGATCTCTCCGGCAGAGATAGGAAAAAGAATGTATGAATTGATGCATTAATAAAAAATAACTTAAAGAAAAAAGCCTTGATATTTTATTAAGGCTTTTTTTATTTATAATTTTACGATTTAAAATTTATTTGAATTTGATAAATGAACTGAAACTACTCAGGTATTACGAATTGGGCTAAAGCCCGGGTACAATGCAGAATTCTATAATCCGTCAGCTAAAGCAGACGGTAAAATTGTGCAATATATTACCGTCTGCTTTAGCTGACGTAGCTTGGCAATTTATGATATTTAGGGCTTTAGCCCGAAAACAAGCATTCTGAGTATTTACAATGAAGTTTCATATATTCTTATTCAATTTTGTAAATAATCATAAAACCTTACTGATGAAATTTTTCGTTGATACAGCAAATTTAGCTCAGATAAAAGAAGCTAAAGACCTTGGAATTCTTGATGGAGTAACTACCAATCCTTCATTAATGGCTAAAGAAGGAATAAAAGGTAAAAATAATATATTCAAACATTATGCGGATATTTGCTCAATTGTAGAAGGGGATGTAAGTGCAGAGGTGATATCTGTGGATTTTGAAGGAATGATAAAAGAAGCGGAAGAACTGGCGACTATCTCACCATATATTGTTGTTAAGATCCCAATGATCAAAGAAGGTATTAAAGCTATAAAATATCTTTCCGAAAAAGGTATTAAAACAAATTGTACTCTTGTTTTTTCTGCCGGTCAGGCTATTTTGGCAGCTAAAGCCGGAGCTACTTATCTCTCTCCTTTTATTGGAAGAGTCAATGATATCACTTGGGATGGAATAGAACTTATCAAAGAGATAGCAGAAGTGTATTCTGTTCAAATGTTTGATACGGAAATTCTCGCTGCATCTATAAGAAGTCCAAGGCAGATAGTCGAATGTGCAAAATATGGAGCAGATGTTGTCACCAGTCCGTTGAACTCCATATTGGGATTGCTCAGACATCCATTGACAGATGTTGGGCTTGAAAAGTTTTTGCAGGATTATCGTAATTCCCAGAAATAAATTGAAAATACTTTCATTAGATTCTAATTAATTTATTATGAAAATTTTATCGCGATTATCGTTTATTCTTGTATTTTTTTTGATTGTAAGTATTGTCGCGTGTTCGCAAGAGAACGACAGAGGTTATATCGTAAAAACAGGACAATTAGCTCCTGATTTTGAAGCTAAATTAATTGATGGTACTATATTTAAACTATCAGAAAATAGAGGGAAAACCGTAATGCTTCAATTTACTGCAAGTTGGTGTGGTGTATGCAGAAAAGAAATGCCTTTTATAGAATCGGAAATATGGGATAAGAATAAAGGTAAAGATTTTGTCCTGATTGGGATAGACAGGGATGAACCTTTGGCCGTTGTAAAAAATTACATAGAAAAGATGAAAATAACCTATCCTGTAGCTTTGGATCCGGAAGCAAAAATATTTTCTCTTTATGCTAAGAAAAATGCCGGAGTTACCCGTAATATAATTATAGATAAAGATGGCAAAATTGTTTTTTTAACAAGATTATTTGCGAGAGACGAATTTAATGAAATGAAAAAAGTGATAGACAATCTGTTGGAAGAAAAAATGTAACTACTCATGTAGTGCAACCTTTTTTTCTAAAAAAGACTGCCTCATTTGCGATTTGAGACAGCCTTTTATTATTTTGATAGTGTATTATAAATCAAATTGCTACTTTGCATAGACGTAACTACTCAGGTAGATGCTTTTGAGATGAAAAAATTCGATTTTTTTGCCAGATGAAGCTTATTTTTTGAAGGCATAGTGGAGCTACGTAAAAAAAAATAGCTGAAATATGGTAAAAAAAGTGTTTTTTTCAGTCAAAATGATTCTACCTGAGTAGTTACGCATAGACACTAT
>JALVEG010000444.1 GCA_027031145.1 Saprospiraceae bacterium
GTTTTTTTGTTCATTTCGATGTGTGACGAATATATGATTTGTGGGTTAATGATTTCATCGATTAATTTAAAAAAAAATGAAAAAAAATAATATTATTTTAATATTTTATTTTCACACAGTCTGTTTAGCTGACGGAGATTAATAAGCTGTGATACATAGGGCTTTAGCCCGATAATAAGCAATTTAAGAGTTTACCGGAATTTGTACCGAAAAATATATATAATACCCAATGACATTATCAAAAACAGGGGAATAATAATAAAATTACTTATTTTGAAGTATTGTCCTATTTGCTGAAATATTATTGTATCAATAAAAACAACCAATAGTACAAAAAGGAAATATTTAGATTTAATTTTGATAGAATAGATACCGGTTTTTAACTTTTCCCATATCTTATTTTAATTGTAAGTGACAATAAATTCGGATGATATTTCCTTATCATAATTGCATCTACCTTTCTATTGATTCCAAATATAAATTTATTGTATTCTAATGATATTGAAGTTAACTTTGTTAACAGAAAATCAAAACATATACCTCCCACCAAGTTATGACGATTCAAATACTTCTGCTCTCTTATATAACTATTGAATGCTCGCATTTCACCATAAGGTGGCTTACTTGAAGACAAATAATTATATATTTTATAATCAACTAAATAATTATCTCCAATTCCTACTGATATTAGCAACCTGTTTATTACTTCCTTTTGATAATAATATTTTAATCCAATTACCGTAGCAATAAATCCTTGTTCTTGATAATCCGGATCTCCAACAATTAATCCGGGAAACACTTCACCAAATTGTGGTCTTTCCCAACTTTTGTAAGTTCCAATTCCACCTATCTGTTTATATGTTAATTCAAAAACATGATTATTCATTGGTTTATGAATAGACAATCCTATTCCAAATGTATAATGATATAATCCCTTCCACCCTTTATAGTTTGATTCATTGAAGTATTCACTACCTTTATCATCATTGTAATTATTTATCCACGCATAAGTACCACCTCCTAAAATATAAAAACCTTGTGCCATAACCGTATTAATCGAAATGAAAAACATCGCAATTAACACAGTTTTATATAAACTTTGATTTCTCATACTATTTATTTCTGTGTTTAAAATTAAAATGATACCCAAGTCCTAATCCAAAATACATATTATCTGCTGTATAAATTGTAGCTTTATGTTCTACTTCATTTAATTTGTAAAATACTTCTGTTCTGATAATTGACTTTCTTAAATATTGGTTATATCCCAAATTTAATTCAAGATTTAAAAACCGATTGAATGAAAAATTGAAGTTAAATTCTATTGGAATAAACGGAAAGATTTTATGATCCATATATTCAAAATCAGTATATTTAATATTTCCTTCTAGTCCCTCTCCAATTCCAACCAATTTACTATCTTTATCCAAATATCCATCATAGTAACTAAAACTGACACCTAAACCGACGGAAGGTTCAATACTAAAATTCCGTAGCAAATAAATTTTGCGTTTATAATGGCTACTTATTTTTAATATATCGTCATCATTAACTTGCGAACAACCTATTCCTTCATTTGAAACATTCATGCAAATCTGATTCATAAATTCTTCAAAGTGGTATCTAATTCCGATAATATTTTTTTTATCTATATGATATGCCAGCTCCAAATTCAAGTATGGGAAATCCCATGGTTTACCCTTTGTCATATTTTTTGACCATGTAGAAAAGACATTATCATTATTACTATTTTCAACTTTATACATATCTACGAGCCCCCCCCCTCTAATAGTAATATCAAGTTGTCCATAAGAATAAAAGCTTATAAACAAAAAAACACAATATATAAAATACTTTTTCATAATCTATTTTTTAAGAAGGGGAGAGAATTCTCCCCCCAATTTATTAATTTTACCAAAAAGGTTCATCTATTAATTCTACATCCGGATATGAAGAACTACTATGATATACTTTAAAATCACAAAACATTTGATCGTCACTTCTTAAAAACATGTCATTTCCATCCCGTTTTTTGGTGTTTCTTAACCTACTTTTTCTATTTCTTTCATTTTTGTAAACATATTCTCCGGGTCCGTCACAGTTATCAATAAACCATTTCCCATGTATTGTAATATCTAAAAACTTATTTGGTTTAGACCTTTTCCATTTACCATTACTTTTCTTTTTGTAATTCTTTATTTTGCCATATACACGAGCATCATGCCAAAAATAATTATCTAAATCATATCCCATATAAAATACAGCTCTATTTTTACCATTGTT
>JALVEG010000445.1 GCA_027031145.1 Saprospiraceae bacterium
ACTAATTTTTTTAATCAATTAGAATTGAAGATGATACAAGTAGGAGAAGAAACAGGAAAATTAAATGAACAGCTCTCTTATTTGTCTGACTATTATTACCGTCGGCTTGAAGAATTAGTAGATGTTTTCATTAAATTACTTGAACCTATTATTATCATTATTTTTGGCTTATTTTTTATAATTATAGCCTTGGCATTAATTGGTCCAATATATGAATTAATATCTCAATTGGATATATACAATGGATAACAACAGCTTAATACCAGATTATATTGATTTTTTTGGGTTACAAGATCATCCTTTTAAATTAACTCCCGATACAAATTATTTCTTTCCTTCAACTACTCACAAGGCTACTTATGAGATTTTAAAATATGGCCTTTTAAGAAACGAAGGTTTTATAATTATAACTGGAGTGCCCGGTTCTGGGAAAACTCTCTTATTGCGTCTCCTTTTGAAAGAAAATATTAATAATAAAGAATTTGCTTTACTACTATCTTCAAACTTAACACCTAAAGAATTGCTATTTTCTATTTTATTCGATTTAAATATTACTAATAACAATTATAGCATAGAATATGCTTTACGCATATTCTATGATTATTTGCTAAACATAGGCTGTCAGAACAAGAAGTTAGTAATTATAGTAGATGAAGCCCAGAATCTTTCTTTCGATACCTTAGAAGAGTTGCGACTGTTATCAAATTTTGAAACAGAAACTTTCAAACTTTTACAAATAATATTAGTTGGTCAACCGTCCTTATCACAAAAGTTATATAGTGAAAAACTATATCAATTGAGGCAAAGAATAACTATTTGGGAAGAGATCTTACCCCTGAATAAAGAAGAGACTTTGGCTTATATAACTTTTAGATGGCAACAAGCAGGTGGGGGATTAATCAAAATTGAGAGAGGTGCTTTAAATTTGCTTTACCGTGCAAGTGGAGGGATCCCAAGGCAAATAAATAAAATTATGGATCGAGCAGCGCTGTTTGCAGCAGCCGAAAGGAAAAAATTTTTCTCAAAAAAGATTCTAGAGGCCGCTTTAGAAAATTTAAAAATACCCGATAAAGGATTTTGGGGCCGGATAAAATCGTATTTTTACTTTAAAAACAGTTATTTATGAAAATTTGGGTCATTGAAAAATATGAAAACTCATATAGAGGAATTTTATTTAAAAAACAAAGAAATAAATATGAAATTATAAATCGAAATCAAAAAATTATATTAAAAAATATAAAAGGTCAGAGAGCATACATCATAAACACGTGCAAAAATCCTTATTTATCAAGAGAAATTTTAAATACAACAAGACAAGAAGAACTTATAACCTTGCAACTTAAAGACAAATTAGAAGAAACAGGAATATACGAAAAAGAACCATGGATAACGTACAAAATAGAACGAAACTTAGATGAACAAATAGAAGTAATATTTGCGGCAACAGAAAAAGAATGCTTTTTAAGCATTTTAGAGGATGCTTGCAAGAATATGATAAGAGTAGAAAAATTAATACCAGATTTCTTGGCAATACCATGGCTTACAATATGCGATACTGATGAAAATATTCTATCATTATATTTAGACGAAAACAAATTTTATATCTTTTTGACCGGCAAAAACAAAATATTATTCTTTAGAAAAATAGACATCGATCCATTGACAGGACCAAAATCCAAAGTTATAGAAGAGAACATTTTAGCTAGTTTAGATTACTGTGATAGTTACTTAAAAGAACCAGTAGAAAAAATTTTGGCTTATGGACCTAAAAAAGATGATATACCTGCGAATATAATACCATTATATCAACCAAAATTTGAAAATTTTGAAAACATAGAACAAGAATTGATTCTAAAAGAACCATATTTTTTCGGTGCTTTACTAGTACCAGATAGTTTTAACTTTCTTCCAGATAATCACAAAACCTTTTTGAAGCACTTAAAAATCATAAGAAACATCTGTATATTATTAATGGTCGGAACATTGTTTAACTATGGCTTATGGTTTAATTACAAACCAAAAATTAATTATATAGAAACAGAACTGTCACAGTTAAGAAAAGAATTAAATGAAAAAGAGAAATTATTAAGGCAAGAATTAATAAACGAAACGGAGAAAATAGAATATTTTAACAAAATAAACATTATTTTAAGAAAAGCTAATAAATCATTATACATAGAAGAACTGATAGATTGGCTTATCAGAGAAATAAAAGTAGAAAACATAACAAAAATAGAAGGCAAAAAGATCGAAGTGATACCTGATCAAAATTACCAGGATG
>JALVEG010000446.1 GCA_027031145.1 Saprospiraceae bacterium
ATTCCTTGCAATTTAATTTTAGTAATAAATTCTTCTCTTTCTTTTTCTGTAATATTCAAAGGACATTTTGTGACGATTATTATATCTGCCCTTTTGTATCCGGATCGCCATTCTCTTAACCTTCCTGTCGGTAAATAAAAATCTTTAAAAAAAGGATATTCATATTCTGTTAATAAAATATTCAATGCCGGATCTATTGATCTGTGCTGGAATGCATCATCGAGAAGCACTGTTTGAATTTCCGGATTTTTCATCAACATCTGAGATATTCCTTCTACTCTGTTTTCAGAAACAAATACATTCAGATCATTGTACTTGCGTTTAAACAATAAAGGTTCATCTCCGGCTGTTTTCACATCATCATTTTGGTTTATTTGCCTGAATCCCTTGGTTTTTCGCTTATATCCCCTGCTTAAGACCGCAAGTTTTATATAAGGATTAAGAAAATTAATCAGATATTCTATATGGGGTGTTTTTCCTGTTCCTCCAACTGTCAGGTTTCCTATATTTATAACCGGAATTGTAAATTTTATCGGAATGACTATTCTTGTTTCATAGATCAGATTATTCAGGATCGAAAAAAAACCATAGATCAGTGAAAAAGGAAAAAGCAATATTTTTAATATTATATTTCTAACCATTTATTTATTCATTATTTCGTTACCAACAGGACATTCCAAACATCTTTTTTTATCACAATAATTTTGTTTTAGTTCCAATAACGCCTGACTATCGTAAGCGGATTTTATTTCGATACCCAAACCTTTCCATTTTTTTATTATTGAATTATTTTCAGGGGGCAACTGCATTAATATATCTAAAGCCCTTTCTTTATAACCGGTCTCATTATTCAGGTGCCCGAAATAAAACAATGCGGGAATCACTGCATTTATTATCAATATTTCAATAGAATTTTTACCAAGATATTTTTTCTTGTTTATAGATTTTTCATCAAAAGTATAATGATTTTCCCAATAAACAGATGTTTGAGCTTTAAATATACTAAACAGACAATTAATATCATTACATTCAAATACATTTCTAAATAAATGATCCTGTTTAAATAAAATATATGCTAATTGCGAAATTCGAATAGTAGGAAAATTCAATGGTCTCAATTTAGAGAATTTCCACATTGATACCGGTATAGGGGTCAGATTATATTTATTGCTTAAATGTTCATATTCATTCTTCAAAAATAACGGATATTCATCACTAAAAAGATCCCGTAGCATTCCCGCCTGGCCAAAAAGCAGTGCTTCTATCTTATTTATATCATCTTTTTCTTTCAAAACAATTTTATATGGCAGCTTTTTTGCCAATGCTTCAAATGCATCGGAATTGGTTTTCATCCCGAAATAACGGGAAAGAAAAATATAAAATGCTTCATCCCAGGCATCTTTTTTTTCCTCTAAAATACTTTTAAGATGTGATGATTTATTGATCAATCTGTCCGTAAGGGCTTTTTCAAGAGCATTTTCTTTTGATATGTCAGATACTTTTTTAATTGCTTTTTCACATGGTATCCAATTCTTATTGAACTTTAATAATTTATAATTTTTCAGGTCATTATTAAATATTCTGTTTTTAAGTTCGATCACCGGAAGTTCTATTCCCGCATTGGTTTTTATTTTCATGTCTTCTTCATAAACAACATGCAGGATTACGTTATTATACGCCGGATCATGGTGATGTTTATGTTTGATCCAGTCAGACGAAAGAACATGCATTTCTATATTTCCTGCCCAGATCGTATCATCGATTTTAACCTTTGCATTAAAAAAATCAGGACCTGAATCAGTATTATATTTTCCGAAATCCAAAATAGTAACAGTTTCTCCTTTTGATGTAGTCAAATTAGAAAAATCAATTTTTTTTAATTTCCATAAATAATGTAAAAAATCTTCTTTAATCATCGTGGATTTATTCTTTCATATACTTTAAAACAAAAATCATATTCATTCTTTTCAGACTTCCTATGGCATTCTTCAGAAATTATTTTCCATTCTTTTTTATCTGGTTCAGGAAAAAAAACATCTCCTTCAAGTTCGGTATCGATTTCCGTAATATACATTTTGTCCCAATAATCAGCTGACTGATCATATATCTGTCCTCCTCCGATAATAAATACTTCATTTTCTCCTGAATCATAAGCAAATTTCAATGCTTTTTCAATTGAATCCATCACAATACAACCGCTGCATCTGAATGATTTATCTCTTGTAAGGATAATATTTGTTCTGTTTGGCAATGCTTTTCCTATTGATTCAAAATTCTTCCTTCCCAGAATAATCGTATGTCCGGATGTTATTTTTTTAAAATACTTCAAATCATCGGAAATATACCATGGCATTTTATTGTCTTTACCAATAACGTTATTTTTTGTTTTTGCCACTATACAGGATATAATCATTATTCTATTTTTCTTTTTTATTAACTAAATCTATTTTCAGAATTCTGTTTTCAAGCCATTGGCGATAAAAAGGAATTTCCCCTTTTATATATTTTTCTATCATCAGACTGGCTATCGGAGCAGCAGTAAGTCCGCCAACTCCACCGTTTTCTACAAATACGGCAATTGCAATTTCAGGGTTTTCCCTTGGAGCAAAAGCCATAAATACAGAATGATCTTCAAGTTTGATTCTTTTTCCATCTTTATATGTATAATTTTCACTGGTTCCGGTTTTACCACAAATTCTGATTCCAGGAGTATATGCTAATTTAGCTGTTCCGGATAAAACAGCTCTTTCCATACCATTCAATACCGGTTTGAAAAAAATTGAATCTATTCTGACTTTATGTTTTATTCTGTATTTTTCCGGTATCGGTATTGACGGTTCAAACTCTTTAATAAGGTGTGGAGTAAAATAATATCCTTTATTTGCCATTATTGCTGCGATATTTGCCATTTGTAATGTGGTAAGTTCCAATTCTCCCTGTCCGATTCCCAAAGACATAATATATGTAGACCTCCATTTAGCATGTTGTTTGCTGTACAACCTGTCATAAAACTTACTATCAGGCACAAATCCCCTGCTTTCATTTTTCAAATCTACACCCAATTTCTTACCCATACCAAAATCTTTAAGATAATTAACAAGGGTATCCAATCCCCTTCCAGGATTAGAAAAACCATATTTCTCTATGACATCGCGCCCCAATTGAAAAAAATAGGAATTACATGAATGTTGAATTGCAATAGAAATATTATATGGTGTAGGATGATGATGACAACCATATCTAAAAGTATTGTACTTTGTTTTGTAAACATATTGTCCGCCACAATAAATAGTCCTGTTGGGATATGTTACTCCTTCCTGAAGCGCTACAAGACCCAATACGGGTTTAAAAATAGATCCGGGAGGATATTTTGAGGTTATTGCTCTGTTCAATAATGGTTTGTTTATCGAATCCTTCAATAATTTAGCAAATATTTTGCCTCTGTCCGATCTTACTGACAAGTCATTTGGATTGTAGCCCGGACTACTTATCAGTGCCAAAATTTGTCCTGTCTGAGGGTCTATTGCAACTATAGCCCCCCGTTTATTTTGCATCAGTTTCTCTCCATAAGCCTGAAGATCTATATCAAGCGAACTTATCATTTTGTATCCCGCAACGGCGGAAGAATCAAAAACTCCATTTTGATAACTTTCAATAGAGCGGCCAAAATTGTCCTTAATTTCAAATTTTACTCCTTTTTTTCCTCTCAATTCTTTCTCGTAGACTGATTCCAAACCGGTAATTCCAATATAATCTCCGGGAGAATATTGTCCTTTGGATTTTTTTATTGTTTTTTGATTCACCTCTCCCATATATCCAAGAACATGAGCTGCGTTATTATACGGATAATTTCTTACGCTTTTTATGGAAGGGTAAAAGCCCGGAAATTCATAAAGATGTTCGACAAAACGCGAATATATTTTAGGATTAATCTTACTTAAAAAAATAAACGGACTGCTTTTACTATACCGGTAATCTTTCCAGTTTTTATGTATTTTACGGATAAAATCCTCCTTTGAAATATTTAATAATTGACAAAGTTTGGTTGTATCCATATTTTTATCCAAATCATTATAAATCACTTCCAGTTCATAAACCGGTTCATTGTTTACCAACAATTTTCCTGTTCTGTCATATATCAAACCCCTGGAGGGCAAAAGCAATGTTTTGCGCAAAGTGGCTTTTTCCACTTTTTCCCTGTACCCTTTATCTATTAATTGCAATTTTGCTGCTTTGAAAATTAAAATCAAAACAATAGCTATGAAAAAAAATTCAATTGTTCGATATCTGTTTAATAAATCAGACAATTTATTTTGGATTTAAAATAATTACATATAATACAATCAATACCTCTGAGAAAATAAAACTAAAAATCGTTTTTAATATTATATCCGGAAAATATTGAAAAGAAAATGCTTCTACGGAAAAATACCAAAATATATTCAAAAATACTAAAATACTTGAATATATCAAAAACCAGTTGAATCCAAAATTGTAAATGGTAGGAGTTATATCAATTTTATATCCGTCGCGGGGTTCTAAAAATTTTAATATGTAATTTCTCACAAAAGCCATAAATACAAGTGAACTACTATGTAATCCGGGTGAATCATAAAACATATCTATAATTAATCCTGTAAAAAAAGCTATAATTAACAAAAATGGTCTTTGTATTTTTAATGGTATCAATAATATAAATAAAGGATAAATAAAAAAGTGAATATAATTAAAATCGGTCCATCCAATGTTTATTCGCTTTAGTATTAATATCTGAATTAATACCAAAATAATAAATCTTTTTATATTGTTTGCCCAAAGTGAACCCATTGTCTATTTTTCTACTTCGTTTTTAAGGTCTTTTTTCAAATTCTCTATTATATAAACATTTTCAGCCAATGCAAGATTATTATTTAACCGGACAATAATGTCATAATAATTAGAACCTCTGATCAATTGTATTTCTTCTATTGTTCCAACCAATATTCCCTTGGGAAAAATAGTTGAAAAACCACTGGTTATTATAGTATCTCCTCTTTCAATATTAGCATGTTTTGGTATAGATGTCAATTTAGTTCTTCGATAATCATATGGTTCCCATTCCAAAATACCAAAATATCCTTTATTTTTTACCAAAACACTTATTCTCGAAACAGTATTTATCAAGGGTACTACGGATGCATAGTCACTATTAACTTTTCTCACAACACCTATCAGTCCATGAGCATCTATAACTCCCATATCTTTTTTAATGCCGTCATTACTTCCTTTATCAAGAGTCATCCGGTTATTTCTACTGTCTATACTTTTATTGCAAACAGTGGCAGGAATAATATTAAATCTTTTTTCCAATAATGTATCTTCCGTTTTATTATCATATACAGTTGCCGGATTTTTATTGAAAGATTGTTGCAAAATGAATGCATTGTCTTTTTTAAGCTTTTCATTTATCTTTTTCAATTCAAAATACTGAAGCAAATTTGTGTATTTACTATTGATGTATCCTGAAAAAAGATTAGAAGAATATAAAAATATATCTTTTTGCTTATTGTTGTAGTTAATTATTAAAACAAAACTTATTATTTCCAGTATAATAAATAGTATAAAAACATAAAGTTTATTGTTTACTACTAAAGGATTTCTCATAAAAACAAATGAGATTTATATACTTTTTCTATTTACTAAAAATGAATATTTATTAGAATTTTTCAAAGCAAGTCCCGTTCCCCTAACTACTGCTCTTAAAGGATCATCCACAACTTTAACATCAAGTTTTGTTTTCCTTGCCAGTCTTTTATCCAAACCCCTTAATAATGCTCCTCCACCTGTAAGATAAATGCCTCGTTTGAAAATATCAGATGCTAATTCCGGAGGTGTATCTTCAAGGGCTTTTAAAACGGCTTCTTCTATTTTCTTTATAGAACTATCCAGGGCAAGAGCTATTTCGTTGTGTCTTATTTCTACCTGGCGCGGAATACCTGTAACCATATCTCTTCCGTTTATAGCCAGTGGTTCGGGTATTTCATCCAAATCTTCTATTGCTGCGCCTACTTTTATCTTTATCTGTTCAGCCGTTCTCTCTCCTACCAATAAATTATAATCCCTTTTCATAAAATCTATAATATCCGAAGTAAATTCATCTCCGGCTGTACGAATAGACTGGTCGGTAACGATACCGGAAAGTGCAATAACGGCAATTTCAGTTGTTCCGCCACCTATGTCTATGACCATATTACCATCGGGAGCCTCTACATCCAAACCAATACCAAGCGCCGCAGCCATTGGTTCATAAATCAAATAAGTCTCTTTAGCATCAACGTGATCTGCTGAATCAAAAACAGCTCTTTTTTCCACTTCGGTAATCCCGGAGGGAATACAGATAACTATTTTCAAGTGCGTAAAAAATCTCTTTTTTTCATTTATCATATTGATCAAACCTTCGATCATTGCTTCTGCCGCCTGAAAGTCAGCAATAACTCCATCTTTTAACGGGCGAACCGTTTTAAGATTCTTATGCGTTTTCTCATGCATTTGCATCGCTTTTTTTCCAACAGCTACGACTTCATTTGTTTTTAGATCTATTGCAACAATTGAGGGTTCTTCTACTACGACTTTATCATCTTGTATGATCAGTGTATTTGCTGTACCCAAATCTATTGCCAATTCTTGTGTAAAAAAATTAAAAAATGCCATCTTTCCTCTTGTTCTTTTATTTGATTGTAAATAATCTATTTTATTAAAATGCAAAAAAACACTAAAAATGCCTGAAAAAATAACAATCAGGTCATATTTTTAAAAAATAATTATATTTTACCAGGTTATCTATTCAGGTAGGGTGCTTTTGAAATAAAAAAATTAAATTTTTTCAATCAAAATGATTCTACCTGAGTAGATACTTAACCTATTATATACAATAACCATGCTAAAAACATATAAAAACAGTACTTTAGTATAAATATTCACTCCAATAATAAAAAAGTTCAAATAATTTTATCAAAGTTTATAATTCATTCACAAAAAAATATTTATATTTTTACATTTTTTACTAATTAGTTTATCGTATTTTTACGAACAAGATACACTAATTATAATTCCAAATGAACGTTATTTTTAGCATTACAGTTTTATGTTATAAATATCTTTTTAAAACAATAAAAAATGAATAAAGAAAAAACTTTATTTCTTATTGACGGACATGCTCTTGTTTACAGATCACATTATGCATTTATCAGAAGACCTTTGATAAACAGCAAAGGAATAAATACTTCTGCTATTTCCGGATTTGTCAGAACTTTAATAGAAATCATCAGAGATAAAAATCCCGATTATTTGGCGGTTGTTTTTGACCCGGAAGGCCCTACTTTTAGACATGAAGAATATGAATTGTATAAAGCTAACCGCGATAAACAACCCGAAGATATCCAAATAGCTATTCCTTATATAAAAAGAATATTGGAAGCTTTCAATGTTCCTGTAATTACAATCGACAGATATGAAGCAGATGATGTAATCGGAACACTTGCAAAAGAAGCTGCTAAAAAAAATATTAAAACCTATATGGTAACTCCGGATAAAGACTACGGCCAGTTGGTAGATGATAATATTTTTATGTACCGTCCATTAGGTAAGGGAGAAGGTCATGAGATACTTGGAAAAGAAGAAATAAAACAAAAATGGGGAATTGAACATCCTGATCAGGTTATTGATTTTCTCGCTATTCAGGGCGATGCTTCCGATAATATTCCCGGTGTCAAAGGTATCGGTGAAAAAGGTGCTAAAAAACTTTTAAATCAATTTGGTTCTTTGGAAAATATCTATGAAAATCTGGATAAAATCACAGGAAAAACAAAAGAATACCTGGAAAATTCCAAAGATAATGCATTTTTATCAAAATATCTCGCAACTATTAAAACAGATGTTCCGGTTGACGGGGATGTTGAAAGGTTTAAAAAAAGAGATTTTGACAAAGAAAAGGTTGCCGAAATATTTAAAGAACTTGAATTTAGAACACTGGCAAAAAGTATTCTTGGAGAAGAGGAAAAAAAACCTGTTCAGGGTTCCTTATTCGGTAATCACGTCGTGAAACAATCAATGTTTGAAACAAATAAACCGGAGAAAACAGAATACGAAATCGTTAAGAACAACTTTGAAAATAGCAATAAACATTATTTATTGGTTGATTCAAAAAAGGATATTGATGATCTTATTTCAAAATTACAAAACCAAAAAGAATTCGCTTTTGATACGGAAACCTCTTCTTTAAATCCTAATATGGCGGATTTGGTCGGCATGTCATTTTCCTTTGAAAAAGATAAAGCTTTTTATGTTCCTATCGATGTAAAAGATGAAAATTCCAAAGCAATTCTGTCTAAATTTGCAGAAGTATTGAACAACAAATCCATTAAAAAGATAGGTCAAAATATCAAATACGATAATCTGATATTAAAATGGCATGGAATAGATGTCAAAGGGAACCTGTTTGATACTATGATAGCTCATTATCTGCTTGAACCCGATATGAGGCACAAACTGGATTATTTGTCTGAATCATATTTGAAATACAAAATGGTTCCGATAGAAAAATTGATAGGTAAAAAAGGAAAAGGACAATTGAGTATGGCTGATATCGATATCGCTATCGTCAAAGATTATGCTGCCGAAGATGCCGATGTTACTTTTCAATTGAAAACTATATTTGAAAAAGATCTTAAAAAAGAAAATCTTACAGAAGTTTTTGAAAAAATCGAAATGCCCCTTATCAATGTTTTAATGCAAATGGAATACAATGGTGTTTATATTGATAAAGATTTTTTAAATGAATATTCAAAAGTTCTT
>JALVEG010000447.1 GCA_027031145.1 Saprospiraceae bacterium
TGCAGGCGAACTGGCCGCCGGTGAAGCTTCCCTGCCGGGGAGCTTTCACGTAAAGCTCTACGACTGGCTGTACCGGATCAATGGGGCTCTTCTGAAGGAAAGGGCCAGGGTTGAACTCATCGAACTGGGGGTGAGCCCATGAGAATCGAAACCGTTAACCAGAAAATCGCCTATTCAGCGGTCTTCATAGCCCTGGGGGTAGTGCTTGGAACCGTGTCCTTCCCGGTCGGCCCCACGAAGGTTGCCCCCTTCCAGCACTTCATAAACGTCCTGACCGGGATACTCCTGGGCCCCTGGTGGGCCTCCTTTGTTGCCTTTGCAGTAGGCCTGCTGAGAATGTCGCTGGGGGTCGGGACGATATTCTCCCTCCCTGGGGGCATTCCGGGGGCCTTCCTCGTGGGGCTGACTTATCGGGTTCTCCGGAGGGACATCGCGGCTTTCATCGAGCCCGTGGGGACGGTTTTCATAGGCGGAACCCTGAGCGCGCTCCTCGTTGCGCCCGCCATAGGGGTTGAGAAGCCCGCCGTCTGGTTCTGGGTGGCCTTTGCCCCGAGCACCCTTGTCGGGACGAGCCTCGGCTTTGTCGTTCTGAAGGCACTCAGGAGAATGGGGGTGGTGGAATGATAAGGAAGGCCCTCACCATAGCAGGTAGCGACAGTGGAGGTGGGGCAGGGATAGAAGCAGACCTGAAGACCTTTTCGGCCTTCGGCGTCCACGGACTGGTGGCGGTTACTTCTGTCACGGCCCAGAACACGCGGGAGGTAAGGGCGATCTACGATGTCTCCCCGGAGGTCGTGGCAGGGCAGATAGAGGCCGTCGCGGAGGACATAGGGGTTGACGCCGCAAAGACCGGCATGCTGAGCAACGCAGGCATCATAAAGGCCATCGCAAAGACGGTGAGCAGGTACAAGTTCCCACTTGTCGTTGACCCCGTGATGATAGCCAAGAGCGGCGCCCCCCTTCTCAGGGAGGACGCGGTGGAGGCTCTGGTGAAGGAGATAATCCCCCTGGCCACTGTGGTGACCCCGAACAGGCCGGAGGCGGAAAAGCTCAGCGGGATTAAGATTGAAAGCCTGGAGGACGCCAGGAAAGCGGCTAAGTTCATAGTGGAGGAACTCGGTGCCGAGGCGGCCATCGTGAAGGGGGGACACCTCGGTTGGAGAGAGGCCGTTGACGTCCTGTACTACCGCGGGAGCTTCCGGGAATACAGGAAACCCTTCGTCGACGGTTGCACCCACGGCACGGGCTGCTCCTTCTCGGCCGCCATCGCGGCGAACCTCGCTAAGGGAAAACCCCTCGAAGAGGCCGTGAGGATAGCCAAGGAGTTCATAACGCTGGGGATTTCATACGGGCTGAGGATCGGCCGCGGACACTGTCCAGTCAACCAGAACGCCTGGATAGAGATACCCGCGGAGAGGTGGAGGGTCTACGAAAGCCTAACTGGGGCGCTGGGAGAGCTGCTCAAGGTCGAGGGGCTGTCCCATTACGTCCCTGAGGTTGGCATGAACTTCGTCTACGCTCTTCCGCGGATATACGCCAGGGGAAAAGAGGACGTTGCGGGGGTGAAGGGGAGGATAGTCAAGTTCGGGGACAGCGTAAAGCCCGTAGGTCCCGTGGAGTTCGGTGCCAGCGACCACATGGCGAGGGCCGTGCTGACAATTATGGAGTTCTACCCGGAGCTCAGGAGCGGGCTGAACCTGAGGTACGATGAGGAGCTTATCGAGAGGGCGAAACGACTCGGGCTTAAGGTCTCGTTCTACGACAGGAGGGAAGAACCGGAGGAGGTCAAACTCCGCGAGGGGGCCACGATACCGTGGGGCGTCAAGACGGCCGTCAGGAGGCTGGGTGAGAGGCCGGACGTGGTCTACCACCTCGGCGACTGGGGCAAGGAGCCGATGATACTCCTCTTCGGAAACACTCCGGGAGAGGTCGTTGAGAGGCTCAGGCTACTCCTGGGGTGACCTTCCAAAACTTTTTTAAAGGCCGTGTGCATTCTTATCCCTTGGTGGTGCCTATCGTCCACCGTAACGCTGATTTCAACCCCTGAATTCCAGGCGTTCCGCCCTTCTGGGTTAGCCTTAACTCCGGCACCACCGTCAAAGTTTTTAAGCCCCCCTTCTGAGGGTATTCCATCTTCAAAAAAGCGAAAAGGTGATGGCTATGCTCCCTAAGACCTACGATCCCAACGAGATTGAGCCCAAGTGGCAGAAGTTCTGGCTCGATGAGCGGATTTATAAATACGAGCTCGACGAGAAGAAACCGAGCTAC
>JALVEG010000448.1 GCA_027031145.1 Saprospiraceae bacterium
GTTCCACTATGAATTTAGCTGGTAATTATTTTAAATATAATTATTCTAAGTCTATAGTAGAAGCAGACTCTAAAGCTCTAAGATCAGATTGGCAAAATGTAGGTAAAGATATTAAAGCCGCTATGCGTAAATTTAAAGAAAAATTCAATAAAAATAGGAAGAATGTCCGATGATAAAAATATAGATGATAATATTAATCAGGAAGACGATAAATCATTGGTTAAAACCATAGAAAAAAAATATCCTGATATATTTCAAAATATTCCTTCTGACAAAAGAGAGGCATTTATAAAAGAGATTTCCTCTATTACTATTATGAAATCACATTCCGGGCCGTTACCGGATCCAAATACTCTTAAAGCATATAATGAACTTATTCCGAATGGAGCAGATAGAGTAATGATAATGGCAGAAAATCAACAAAAACATAGAATTGAAATAGAATCATCTGTAATTAAGGATCAGATATTACAAAGTAGGCGAGGGCAAATATTTGCCTTTTTAATCGGAGTAATTGGAATTATTTGTGGAGGTGTTGTTGCTTATTCAGGACATGACACAGTGGGCGGGATAATTGCAGGTACAACTGTTGTTTCATTAGTCGGAGCATTCATTGCAGGTTCTATTACACAAAAAAAATCATAGAACTTTTCAATCAAAATGACTCTACGTGAGTAGTTCCATTTTACAAAATATTATATTCCTCATCAATAACTTTTGTTATTACAAGTGGTAATTGTGTTTTAAACCATGCTACAAGTATGCCACTTTAAATAAAAAAAGGCAGCCACATTTGGCTGCCAATCACTTAATTGTGACCTTGTCGGTACCGAAGGTGGGACTCGAACCCACACGATATCGCTATCACTGGATTTTGAGTCCAGCGTGTCTACCAATTCCACCACTTCGGCTAATATTTTCCTCTTCATCTTTCTAAAAGGAATTGCAAAAATAATACTATTTATTTTATCAACAAAATATCTATTAAAATAATTTCCTAATATCATTACCTAAGGCAAAAGCCATTAATGCGATAAGTAAAATAAACCCTACAGTGGTTGCTACTTCAACTACTTTGTCGCTTGGTTTTCTGCCTGTTACCATTTCATAAATCACAAAAACTGAATGTCCTCCGTCAAGACCAGGAATAGGCAATAAATTTAAAAAAGCTAACAACAATGATAACATTCCTGTCAATGTCCAAAATTTTTGTGCATTGAATGTATCCCCAAACATTTTCCCCATCGAAATTACACTACCCACACTGTCTTTTGCTGCTATCTTACCCGATATAATCTTGCCAAAGGCTTTTACCTGTCCTGAAATAAAATTCCACGATTTAGAAATACCTAAAGGAATTGATTGAGCAAGTGTATATTTTTCTATTTTAACAGGAACGCTTGGAGCAACTCCCAATACTGCATCTTTTCCCAAATGAGCTTTTATCAAAACAGTGTCCTTATTATTTCTTACAACAAGAAAATTAACATCTGAGTCAGGATACTTCAATATATTTTTTCTTACATCTTCCATCCATTCGGAAACATCATCATTGACCTTGATAATCCTGTCTTTTTTCCTGAATCCAGATTTTGCTGCGACACTATTTGGAGAAATAGAATCTATTACAAAAGGGAATCTGGGACTTATCACAAAATTATCTTTTGCTTTTGCCAGAACGGATGCTGCATTTTCAGGAACAGGAATATCAACTTTTTTACCGTCTCTGATTACTTTTATGGCTTTTACATCATTTATTATAATATTTGAAATAAATATACCTCGATCAAACTTGGTAAATGGTTTGTCATCCAGACTCAAGATTTTATCTCCGTCTTTAAGTCCCAGCATCTGGCCTATACTATCCACTTTTATTCCATATTGAACCTGATCGTTTGGGATATATTCACTACCATATGACCAGGTGATAGCAATAAAAATAGCTATACCTAATATTATATTGACAATAATTCCACCAAGCATAATGATCAGTCTTTGCCATGCGGGTTTAGCTCTGAATTCCCAAGGTTGAACTTCCCCTTCAAGTTGTTTTTTATCAAAACTTTCATCGATCATCCCCGCTATTTTCACATATCCTCCAAAAGGGAGCCATCCTAATCCATATTCTGTTTCTCCTTTTTTGAATTTAAATAATGAAAACCAGGGATTGAAAAACAAATAAAACTTTTCAACTTTTGTTTTAAATAGCTTGGCTGCAAGAAAGTGTCCTCCTTCATGCAAAACAACAAGTAAACTAAGA
>JALVEG010000449.1 GCA_027031145.1 Saprospiraceae bacterium
GATCTCATCAATACTATATCCGGTAATAACCGATAATGCAGGAGCGTTTTCTATTATTTTATTTAAAAAACCATTTGCTTTTTCCCTGTTACAACTCACATTGATGTGTACTCCATCTGTTGTATTGTTGACATTCCCTTTAAGCCCGCATTTTATAGCCAGTTTATAAACAAAAGGACGGAATCCCACGCCCTGAACAATACCTTTTATATGTATATGAAATGTCACCCGATCTACAATTTATTAACAAATTCTGGGTAATTGCTCACCAATTTGCATATTCACTACCCTTTTACCACCGATTGAACTTTCTATTATCACTTTTCCGTTATGATCATCAACAACTTCACCTATGATCACAGCATTTTCTCCATTTTCAATCCCATTCATGGTTTTTACAACATCATCTGCTATTTCATTATCTACAAAAGCTATAAAGATGCCTTCATTTGCAACATACAAAGGATCAAGACCTAAAATTTCGCATGCTGCATCTACTTGCGGATCAATAGGCAACAATGCTTGTTTTATATCAATACCAAGTTTTATATCCCTTGCTATTTCATTCAATGTAGCAGACACTCCTCCTCTAGTAGGATCACGAAACAGATGTATTTTTTTTCCATATTTATCCAGAAGCTCTTTTATCAAATGATTCAGATTAGTTGTATCGCTTTCTATAGTAGTTTCAAATTCCAGTCCCTGCCTTACTGATAAAATCGCTATCCCATGAGTGGCAATATTTCCGCTTACGATTATTTTATCACCGGCTTTGATATTCTCTGCTTTGATATCGGCATCAGGATGCATTTCCCCTATTCCGGTAGTATTTACAAATATCTTATCTCCTTTGCCTCGTTCCACTACCTTGGTATCACCGGTCACAACAATTACTCCCGCTTTTTCGGCAGCGTATTTGACTCCAATCAGAACATCCCAGAATTCTTCCATTTTCAATCCTTCTTCGATAATGAAAGCCAGCGAAATATATCTGGGAATAGCTCCGCACATAGCAACATCATTGACTGTACCATTAACTGCAAGTTCTCCTATATCCCCACCCGGAAAAAATACGGGAGATATCACAAAACTATCGGTTGAAAAAGCAACTTTACCTTTAAAATTCAATATAGCTCCATCATGTCTGGTTTCCAATTTTTCATTATTGAATACATCAAATATCGTTTTATCCAACAGCCTGTTTGTCAGTAATCCACCACTTCCATGCCCAAGTGTTATGATATCATAATCAAGGACAGGCATCGGGCAGTTGAGTTTCATTTTTATTTTGTTCATACTTTTATATTTTCTTTTATATGTTTTATTTCAATTTCTCATTCCAATTCTAACACCAAATTCCACTTCGTTAAAACCGATGGTTTTCGGATCTGTCCTCATTCCGTACAGCATTTCCGGTGACCATTTATCATTAAATCCAAAATTATATGATATAAAAGGTTCTAATATCACGGTTTCACTTACAGGAACAGTTAAACCTCCTCCTATTCCCGCAATAAAACTGAAATAATCATCTCTGTATTGTTTATCTCCATAAGTCAGGCTTTTAAAATTATAAAAAACTGCATTATTTAGCATAAGAAAAAAATGTTTTTCAAAAAATTTATTTCTAAGTGAAAAATCAGGACATCCGCAATCTCCTTCCAGATTAAAAGGATAAAATTTCACCGGAATTCCTACTGAAATTTGTTGAAGTTTATATTTTTTATCATCTATTTTGGAATCAAAAAAGCTATATCCAATATCAGGTAGCAACACGATCCCTTTACCATTAACCCTGATTGAATAAAATAATCCCGTCATTATGCCGGCATTAAAAATATCTACTTTTGAATCAGGCAAAATATCGCTTTCGACATTAGAAAAATCGGAAGACAAAAAAGATGCATTGATCCCTGTTTGACTAAAAGAAATTGCTGATAATAGAATAAAAAAATTAATCAATAATATTTTTTTCATCTTAAACTCTTTTATTGTATCTACTGCTTTACACGAATATAGACACTATGATATTAATAAAAACGCAACTACTCAGGTAGAGTCATTTTGATTGAAAAAATCTCTTTTTTCGCAATATTTCAGCTATTTTTTTCGACGTAGCTCCACTATGCCTTCAAAAAATGAGCTTCATCTGGCAAAAAAATAGTTTTTTTTCATCCCAAAAGCACCCTACCTGAGTAGTTACATAAAAACAAATTAAACAAATTTTGGGTATAAATAATAAAATTTATCTTACTTTGT
>JALVEG010000450.1 GCA_027031145.1 Saprospiraceae bacterium
CTTCGCTTTATGCACTTCAAAACTCTTTATTTTTAATCGCCGAAGCCTTGACGCATGCAATCCAATCTTCCAAACCTTCAAATTTTTTACTGTAGCCTTTTTACTGTAGCCTTTTGCCTTTATACCCCTCTGTACAATTTCTCCATCGTCGAAATTATGTTTCGATACGCATTCACTTCAGTACCCTGAGCATTGCATTCCATTATTCCAAATCTAACCGGCTTCAAAATCACTTCCCTCCGGTCGTGCTTTTGAGTCCTAAACTACAGTTTTCAATTATCCAATATCACAGTAGTCCAATATTCCAAAAAATTAAAACAATGTCTTCTGTCAAATAAATTTGACAGTCCAAACCTTTTTAATCACCGAATCTTTCGCCGACGGTCGTAGCCTTATGCTTACGCCGAAGCTTCAGCATAGACGCATGGTGAAGACCTTGGCTTAGGAGATCCCTGTTTAAAAACAACGAACACCAAACACAGAACAAAAAAACAATATTCTTTCCCCACACTTCCCTCTAATACACTTAAATTTCCTTGTTTAAAAAGTACTCAAAGCTGTTCTTTTCCATCCTACACCGGTTTTGATATAAATATAATTGTCATCCCAGGTAACATCTCCGGTATGTCCATGTGCATCGGAAGTACTTGTCGGAGTATATTTTTGTTGCAGGCGCAACTGATTATACCCCAATGGATTATAAAGATGTAATCTTGCAGTTGGTGAAGTTATATCACCGATAGCGACATTACCTCCCGTTCTGTTAATAAACAAATTATTAGCAGTACCATTATTTCTAGCTATGATTTCATTGTCATCCATTACGATATTAGTGCCATTCTGATTCCCAATCAATAAATAGCCACTATCGTTTAATAAAGAAGCATCGGTGCCTCCCATAATGTGGAGTTTGGTTTGTGGATCAGTTGTACCAATACCTGTATTTGACCCCAGAATTGTCACCTGAATAATACTATCCGTACCAAGATGTAATGATGCATTATAATTATTGACAAGGTAAAGTGAATTGGCATCGGAATTAGCATATTTTGATCCATCTGCTCCGATAAAACCCATTGCACCAGTTACCAATCCTCCATCCTGAGTCAATTTAAATTTGGGATTTTGGTTTTCATTATTATTGTCCGTATCTGCATTTATTACAACTGTTGCACTAAGCAAACTTGAGATATCGAGTTTTGCCTGAGGGTTGGTAGTTCCAATACCAACTTTTCCACCTGAACGATATACATTATTTCCTGAAACAGTCCAATCGCCGTCATCTATATTTGAAGCATCTGTCCATGAAGCAGTACCATCGGCAGAAGATACCATTATTTTACCATTACCTTGGTTGCCATCTGTCATCCTAATAGAGCCATTGACATGAAGTTTTTGAGTGGGAGAAGTAGTACCTACACCTACATTTCCGCTATCTTTATTTAATATGAGATCAGCTGCTGCAGCATTATTTCTGGCGATGATTTCATTATCATCCATTACTATATTAGTGCCATTCTGATCACCGATAAGCAGATAACCGCTATCATCTGATAAAGAAGCGTCAGTACCACCCATAATATGGAATTTTGATTTTGGTATAGTTGTTCCTACTCCTACATTTGAACCTCTAATTGTTAATTGAATTAAACTATCCGTACCGAGATGCAACGACGTATTATAATTATTGACAAGGTAAAGTGAATTGGCGTTAGAATTAGCATATTGGGTACCATCTGATCCGATTAAACCCAGTTGTCCTTTTACTGCACCGCCATCTTGAGTAAGAGAAATTTTGGGATTATGATTTTCTCCCGAATTATCAGAATCAGCTTCCAATAATAAATTGATATCTTCAGTAGAGGAAAGATGAAGTTTTGCAGTTGGAGAAGTGGTACCTATTCCAACTTTTCCTGACGGACGGTAAACATTAGAACCTGAAACAGTCCAATCCCCGTCATCGATATTTGAAGCGTCGGTCCATGAAGCTGTACCATCGGCAGAAGATACCATTATTTTGCCATCAGCCTGATTGCCATCGATCATTCTGATAGAGCCGTTTACCTGCAACTTTTGAGTAGGAGCTCCTGTTCCAATACCTACATTTCCGCTATCTTTATTTAGTATGAGATTAGCTGCTGCTGCATCATTTCTGGCGATGATTTCATTATCATCCATTACGATATTAGTACCATCCTGATTACCTATAAGTAAGTACCCGCTTCCATCCGATAAAGAAGCATCGGTACCACCCATAATGTGAGCTTTGGTTTTAGGAGTTGAAGTACCGATACCTGTATTGCCTACAGAATGATATACATCAGAACCAGAAACGGTCCAGTCACCATCGTCGATATTTGAAGCGTCTGTCCATGAAGCCGTACCATCAGCAGAAGATACCATAATTTTACCATCACCTTGGTTGCCATCTATCATTCTGATAGAGCCGTTTACTTGCAACTTTTGAGTAGGATATGCTGATCCTATACCTACATTTCCACCATAATAATTTAAAATGAGATTAGCTGCTGCTCCATTGTTTCTAGCGATGATGTCATTATTATCCATAACAATATTAGTACCATTCGTATCCCCTATAAGTAAGTATCCGCTTCCATCCGATAAACCAGCATGGGTACCGCCCATAATATGAAGTTTTGCTTGAGGAGAGTCTCCCGTTGAGATGCCAACATTTCCACTATTATTATTTAATATTAAATCTGCAGATGCTCCATCATTTCTGGCAATTATTTCATTGTCATCCATAACTATATTAGTGCCATCCTGATCACCTATCATAAGATATCCTGTATCATCTGTTAAAGAAGCATCGGTTCCACCCATTATTTGCAGTTTAGTTTTAGGAGTAGATGTTGAAATGCCGACTTTGCCGTTTAAATAAACTTCATTAGCATTAAAATCACCACCTATTAATGGAGTATTGCTGGAGGAATTTTCTATATATAGTTTTTCATTTCCTGTCTCATAATAACCGGCTTTATAACCTATAAAAACATTATTATAACCGGTTGTGTTATAACCGGCTTGATTACCTATAAAAACATTTTGATAACCAATAGTGTTATAACCGGCTTGATTACCTATCGCTATATTGTAATATCCACTTGTATTGGAAAAAAGAGCTTGATAGCCGTTAGCAATATTGTGGTTTCCACTTGTATTGGAAAAAAGAACTTGATAACCGTTAGCAAAATTATGGTTTCCACCTGTATTGGAAAAAAGAGCTTGATAACCATTTGCAATATTATCACTTCCATCATCATTGTGAAAAATACTTTGAAATCCAATTGAAATATTGTTATTGCCATTAATATTCCAATATAGACTACTATCTCCAAAGGCTACATTATTATTACCTGACAAGTTTTTATATAGAGCTTGATAACCATTTGCAATATTGCTCTTTCCCGTTTGATTGAAATATAATGCTTTATTTCCATTTGCAATATTTCTTTCTCCTGTTGTATTAGAATATAAAGCCTCATATCCATTTGCAATATTATCTAATCCCGTTGTATTGGAATATAATGCTTGATATCCAATTCCAAAATTATTATTTCCGGTTTTATTTTTATATAATGCTTTAAAACCAAGAGCAACATTATTGATACCGGAAGTGTCATAATTTAATGAAGAATTGCCAATTGCTATATTATTCTCTCCTGATCTATTTTCATTTAATGCATGTTGTCCTATTGCAACGTTATTATTTCCTGAAGTGTTTTTTAATAAAGCAGAAGCCCCTAAAGCAATATTGTAATACCCCCCTATATTGGAATACAAAGCATTTTCTCCAATTGCGATATTATCTATTCCGACAGTGTTGGATAATAATGCTTCTTTTCCTATGGCTATATTACTGTTACCTAAGCTATTATTTAGAAGAGAAAGGTTTCCAAAAGCGATATTGTTTTCTCCTGAAGTATTGGAATATAATGAACTATCACCCATTGCTATATTGTTATCTGACAGGTTATTGAATAAAGCTAAATGGCCATTTGCAATATTGCTTTTTCCGGTGGAATTGTGAAACAAAGTACTATCACCTAAAGCTATATTATTACTACCCGTCAAATTGTTGTACAATGATCTGTATCCGCATGCGATATTATTGATTCCGGTTGTATTGTTAAAAAGAGATTGATAACCGTGTGCCAGATTATTAAGTCCCGATAAATTATTATATAGCGATTGATATCCACTCGCAATGTTATTGTTTCCGGTAGTATTTTGATAAAGTGCCTGATAACCATTACTTATATTATCATCGCCTTCAGTATTATTATAAAGTGCTTGGTATCCGGTGGCAATATTATCTTTTCCTGTAGTATTGGAATAAAGGGCTAACCAACCATTTGCGAAATTATAATTACCTGTTGTATTAAAATACAAGGCACTCTCTCCAAAAGCATTATTTCCAACTCCTGTAGTATTGGAATATAAGGCGTTGGAGCCAATTGCTATATTGTAATAAGAACTTGAAGTTGAATAAAGAGCCTTATTTCCTATTGCGATATTATGAATTCCGTCGCTATTGGAATAAAGGGCTTGATATCCTGCTGCAAAATTATCATGTCCTCCTGTATTGGAAAATAATGAGCTATCCCCCAACGCAATATTATTGTATCCTGTTGAGTTACTATACATCGATCTAAAACCATTTGCAATATTATTATTTCCCGTTGTATTGTAATATAGAGCTTCAGCACCGGTAGCAATATTGTCATGTCCAATGGTGTTAAGATATAGAGATTCCCGTCCGTTAGCAATGTTATTGTATCCTGTTGTGTTGTGATATAAAGCCTTTTTGCTGTTGGCAATATTTTCATGGCCTGTTGTATTCAAAGCAAGTGCCTGATAACCGTTAGCAATATTATGATGCCCCGATGTATTTGAGTAAAGGGCATTATAGCCATTAGCGATATTATCTTCTCCCGTTGTATTGGAATAAAGTGCCTGATACCCATTGGCAATGTTATAATACGCTGTTGTGTTGTGATAAAGCGCTTGATAACCATTAGCTATATTATGAATTCCGGTTGTGTTAGAATATAGAGCTTCAGCACCGGTAGCAATATTGTCATGTCCAGTGGTATTTGAATGTAGAGATTCCCTTCCATTGGCAATGTTATTGTCCCCTGTCGTATTTGAATTAAGAGCTTCACTACCATTAGCAATATTCCCTCCCCCACTTGTATTAGAATAAAGAGCTTGGTATCCATTAGCAATATTATCAGATCCATCTATATTGGAATAAAGAGCTCTCTGACCATTAGCAATATTCCCTCCCCCACTTGTATTAGAATAAAGAGCTTTATACCCATTAGCAATATTATCTTCACCCGATGTATTAGAATAAAGAGCTTGGTATCCATTAGCAATATTATCAGATCCTATAGTATTTGAATACATAGCTTCTGTACCATTGACAATATTATTCCCTCCATCAGTATTGAAATAAAGAGCATGATAACCAATTGCAATATTATCCTTTCCATCGTCTTCGGAATAAAGAGATTGATAACCAATTGCAATATTTTTTTGGCCTGTAATATTGGTATTACCTGCATCCTTACCGATAAACACATTGTTATTATCGCTCAAATCATCATTTTCTCCTGCCCCTTCGCCTATAAAAACCGAATTTCCGGTATTTACGGGTTCAATGCGGCCATGGTGTATGTTGAAAAATTCGGTGCCGGCAGTATAAAACCGTATGGTATCATCATCGCTATTGTTTTTTTCAACAGTGATCTTTGTGTCATTGTCATCATCAATAATATAATAATTGACATCGGAGTTGATCAGAAATTGCCAACTCGAACCATCATAGTAATAAAAACCCTGCACTCCATTGGTTTGATAAACAAGTAATCCCTGTACCGGAGTCAGTGCATTTCTTTGTCCAAGTGTCATTCGCGGTATTAATACACCTTTAGTCGTTGATTTCACATCGAGTATCGCGGCGGCATCCGGTGTACTGCCATCATCATTGATACCTACATTTTGAGCAGGCGACAGTGTAATAAAAATTATAATAATAAAAGGTACAATTAAGAAATTGATAAGATTTTTGGTTTTACGGAGTAATAATAAATGGTTCATTTTATATATTTTTTGTTAAGAAATCAATACAAAAATATATGTAAAAAACCTAAAGTGAAACACTTAGTTAGTATGTGGTAATAATATCATAACAGATGGCAGATATACTTATTATGTAACTCAGGTAGGGTGCTTTTTGAGATAAAAAAATAGATGAAATATGGTGAAAAAAGAGTTTTTTTTAATCAAAAAGGTGCATTTCATTTTTTCGCATAGCGGGTTGGGTTCTCCTTTATTTATCCCTTTGGGATTTATCCCTTTGGGAGCAGTTAGAGGCGAGTTATGGAAAAAACGAAAAAATGAAATGCCCCCAATCAAAATGACTCTACCTGAGTAGTTACCTTATTATAACGGTTTTCAGGATTTGGTAATAATCGGGAAATATATAGTTACTTTTGTTCCGGCAGCAATTTCGTTTTCATACATATCCAGAATATCCACCCTTGCTTTTTTATCTTTAAGCCGGTAAATATGTGTCAATCTTTCCCTGGCAATATTGATACCCATAGACTCTTTTTGCTGCATAGTTGATGATCTGTATTGGGATGCGGCTTTACGTCCTATGCCGTTGTCCCAAACAGTACAGCGGATGTATGAATGGTCAATATCAAAATCGATTTCCAGTTTTTTATTCGATTCTTTAGCTCTTAAACCGTGTTTTATGGCATTTTCCACAAAAACCTGTATAATCATTGGCGGTATCTGATATTTATCAACGTTGATATCGGGACTAACGGTTATTTTATATTTAAATTCATCATCAAATCTCAAGGATTCCATTTCTATATACAATCTTAATAATTCGACCTCATCCGCCAAAGGCACCAAAATAGAATTTGAACTTCTGAGTATCAAACGTATCAGTTTTGAGAATTTTGTAAGATACTCGGAAGCTTTCTCCGTTTGTTTTTCCAATGTCAAAAGCTTTATGGAATTGAGCGAATTGAATAAAAAATGCGGGTTCATCCTTGATTGCAATGCCACAAGCTTTACTTCAATAAGACGGTTTTCAAATTCTCTTTTGATCTGTTCTTTTTTTCTGATATTTTTTATCCTGTAGTGTATTGCAGCATAAATCAGTGATAAAAGCACTATCGAAAATAATATCCAAAACCAAAGAGTTTGCCAAAACGGTGGAGTGATAATTATTTTGATGCTCTTGATTTTTCCGGTTCTATTTTTACCGATTGTTGCTTTTATTTTCAGATCATATTCACCTCCACCGACATTTGTAAAAGCGATATATTGCCTTTTACCCGTACTTACCCATTGGTCATTTAATCCTTCCAGCATATAATCGTAATGGATCTTATCAGGATTGGAGTAATTTATTCCCGTAAATTCAACCGAAAAGAAGTTTTGCTTATATGTCAAGAATATCGTGTCAATAAAATCTATATTCTTTTCACTTTTGTATTCTTTGTTAAATATTTTGAATCCGGTTATATGTATTTCCGGCAAAGATGTATCAGCCTGGACTTCACTGGGATTGAAACTATAAAAGCCGGAATTTGAACTCAAAAACATCTTGTTTTTACCGTCAAAACCAATATTGCGCAGACCAAATAAACCTGATTCTTTACCAAAATTGACTATTTTTTTGCCATAACCGTAGATCTTGCTAATTCCATTTCCGGTCAAAACCCATATATCGCCCTTTTTATCAGATGATATTTCAAAAATCCTGTCATCTGATAAATCTGAAGATTCAGTAGTGAATGTATGTATTTTTATTTCCGACTTATTTTTCGGTTCAAAATATCCAAGACCTTTTTTTAAACTTCCTATCCAGATGATTCCGTTTTTATCCTGAAATATGGAAGAAACCGAAGTAAAAGGCAGGGTATCTGGAATTGTATTCTCAATACTATTTTGAAATTCGATAAATGAATCCCTTTCGGGAGAGTAATATCCGAATCCTCTCCCTGATCCAAACCAGATATTGCCTTTATTATCTTCCGTAAAAGATGATATCCATGCGGTATGAGCCTCTTCTTTGTAAGGTGCATAATGCTTAACTTTACCGTTTTGGATATTGTAAATATACAAACCGTCAAACTTTGTTCCCATCCAACAGTTTTCATACCTGTCGATATAAAAAGTAGTGGTGGATATGATTTTATTCTCATTACCGGGATAATCGAATGGTGACCAAACTTTCAGTATTTTTTCGTTTTCTATATCAAATTGATATAATCCGGTAAGTCCGAGAAGATAGATATTGTTATCTTTGTCAAACTGAATACCTGTAATAAAGTTTTTTCCTTTGTCAAAAAACGGTGAGAAAGTATAGGTCTTATATATGTTTTGAGTCAAATCATATTTTAATAGTATGTTTTTAAAAAATACACCGGAATAAAAAGAATTTTTATCAGGGCTAAAAACAGTATTTTCCAAAGCATAAGGCAGTTTTATTTTTTTGAATTGTTCCATTTGAGGGAATAATGCCAGCAATTCGTTTTTGTCAGTACCAAACCAGAAATTGTTGTCATCATCTGGATAAACGACTTTGATGTTTTTTTGAGAAAGAAAATTTAGTTTTTTGTCTTTTTTAGAAAAAATACCCAAGGGCTGTTTATATGCAAGAACCCAAAGTTGATCTTTTGATTTTGGAACTATCTGAACTACATCATTACGCATCCCACTTGCAGCAAA
>JALVEG010000451.1 GCA_027031145.1 Saprospiraceae bacterium
CAAGTTATATTCTTTGATTTAAAAAAATGTAATTATCTTACTAAGCACTTTGCGAAACTCTGCGTGTCCTTTGCGGTACTCTGCGGGAGATTTTTTGTAAGTTTATCGTTACAATAAATGTTTCTTTGTTTCCCGCTAAGGTCGCAGAGGGTACCGCTAAGGCTCGCTAAGGAACTTTAAAGGAATGATAAATTAATTTTCTAATTCTTTCACCAATCTGTCTCCTTCTTGTTTAAAACCCAGTTTTTTAAGATATTTTATATGTTTTGGGGAGCTGTTATTTGCTTCTATGTATTTGAATCCTGCCCTGATAAAATTATCTTTTAATGAATAATATAAAAATTTTCCGTTTTTATAATCACGATATTCGGGAACAACATAATCAAGTCCTACTTCAAGAATATTATCATTCTTTCTGTGAGCTAAAAATACTCCGGCAACTGCCATATTCCTTAAAACAAAAAAGCTTATGGTATTCATTTCAGGTTTGTATTTAAATCCCGGAAAAAATGTTTGTATTTCCTTATTGTGAAAATCCAAAAACTTGAGTAGATATTTACTGTCTTCACTAATTTCAAGGATATCAAAAAGATTTGGTTTTGTATATATTCTGATAAGGTAATATACATCTACCATCACTATGATACTATTGAGCAACATAACAGGAAAAGCATGGTATAAAAATCCATAAGTAGCAAATAATGATGCTCCTAACAAATTTATCCACCTGAATTTGACAATCGAATTCAAGGTCATTGAAAATGCGATAATTGCTGATGCCGTATATCCTATCCACTGTAGTATTTGTGGGTTTATTTCCATAATTTATGTTTTTATTATATATTCACCACTAAGATCACTTAAGTTTACACTAAGAATCCACTAAGAAATTTGCCTTAGTGCAAAACTTAGTGTATTCTGGATGGACTTAGTTGTAAAATCCTAAATTATTAAGCAAAATTTTTCTCTCAAAAGCATCCTAACTAAGTAGAAACATCAAAAGTAATTTTATTTTATGTTTGAACCTAATATGATTTACTATTCTTGATTTTGAACCTAATTTTAACTATATTTGTTCAAAAGTTAAACTCTTTAAGTATGAAAACTTTAATTCTTAGATCCGATTCGGAGGAAAAAATAAACAAAATAATTGAAACAGCCAATAATTTAGGACTGTCAATTGAAAGATTATCAAAAGAAGAGGTTGAAGATATTGGTTTAGCCATAGCTATTGAAAAAGGGGAAACAGGTAAATATATAGATACTGATACTTTTTTATAATTTTGACCACAATCGTTTTCCTTGTTCTCTTGAAAATCTTAATATATCTTCTTCGTCAACAGTTGTAATTTCCCTGTTTTTTACTATAAGTTTTCCATTGGAGATAACATGTTGAATATGTCTGTCTCTTAAACCGAAAATAAAATGTCCTAAAAAATTTTCTTCATGCATTTCCGTAGGTGTGTCATAGTCCAAAACTACTAGATTATTTTCACCATCTCCTTCAAAATTATTGATTTCTAAATATTTATGAACATTTCTAAATCTGTTGTACGCTGCCTGAAAGTCAATATTATCAAAATCCTGTCCTACAAAATATGCTGACTGGGCACTTCTGAGTATATCGCTATGCATACCGTCCGTACCTAAAAATATATTTTCACCCAAATCTGCCGAATTAAAATATCCTACATTGTTGTTCAAATTGCTTTCCGTATTTTGAACAACATATGCCTTTGAATTGCGAATAAGTTTTCTTTCATTTTCATCGATATGCAAACAGTGCCCGAGAATGGTTTTTGATGAATCCAAAACTCCGTAATCATTTAATCTTTCTACCACTCTTTTCCCAAAATTCTCCATAGAGTGTTTTTGGTCATAAGGGTCTTCAGCTACATGGATATGAATTCCCGAATTGTATTTATTCATCAAATCAACGGATTTTTTCAGAGTATCTTTGCCTACTGTAAATGAAGCATGCAATCCAATCAGTCCTTGGTTTTTTTGCAAATAATTCTCTGTTTCTCTCAATCCTTGTTCTGCTTTGTCAATACCATCTCTATCCGTAATCTCATAACACAAAAGATGATCAACTCCTACTTTTTCAAAAGCTTTGGCTATTATCTCCAATGACCCTTCAATAAAATTGGGAGAAGCGTGATGGTCTATTACAAAAGTCGAACCGGATTTTGCACTGGCAATAGCCGTTGACAATGCACTGGCTTCTATCATATCTTTATCCAATGCCTTAT
>JALVEG010000452.1 GCA_027031145.1 Saprospiraceae bacterium
TGAAATATCGAACAAAAACGGACAAAAACAAAAGAAATTCTATGTTAGAAGTGGTAATTCATCACAGGAATTAGAAATTGATGAGGTTGCTTCTTATGTAAAAAACAGGTTTGAAAATTTATGACATTAATAGCAACACATTTCAATAAACAGGACTATGATTGGCCTGAAAGACCTAGCGAGTAGTCCATGTTAGCAAACATTTGAAAAATGACAAAGCAACCAAAAGAAATACCATTTTCAGAATTATTTGATGGAATCATAAAAGAGAGCCAAAGTATTCTAATTGAGTATGAACACAAAGACTTGTATCACAAGGAAGAAAGTTTTATTGATTTTAATGTACTTTCTGTAAATGGGTGCTTGACCGAATTCCAATTCAAAAAACGCATTCAAAAATTAATACGAGATTCATTACAAAAACTTAATCGACATATTCAAACAATACCAAATGATGAAAAAATTGATTTTTTGGATTCTATAAAAGATGAATTAGATGAACTTACCTTTATTGTTGAAGATGACACTCATATATCTGAAGTAAGTGAATATGGAACAAGAGAAGAACATCATTTTAAAACTTTTGTCAAACCAATTTTTAAAGGAACAAAAGACAATAATATAAAATACTATGAAAAGAGTATCTCAAGGAAAGCAGAGAATTATGCCAAAATGTGGCTTGAAGTAATTGGGGAAGCAAAACAAAAGGTTGACTTTTTAATAAAACAAATTGACCTTCTTTCTGACAATGGAGTTGAAACCAAAGAATTTAGTTATGTTGACCTTTCCAGAATTGATGATTTGAAAAAAATTAAAATTAAAGATTATGACTTAACAAGATTAATCAAACAATGTGAAGAATTAAATGATGCTTCCAAAAAAGGAAACCCATATTCTGTAATTTTGCTTGTCAGGGCAATAATTGACCATATTCCTCCAATTTTTGGCAAAAAGAATTTTCAAGAAGTGGCCAATAATTATGGCTCAAAAAGTTTTCAAGAATCGATGGAAAGATTAGACAAATCATTAAGAAAAATTGCAGATTCTGGACTTCATCAACAAATAAGAAAAAAAGAAACTCTTCCTAATAAAACACAAGTGAATTTTTCAAATGACCTTGATGTATTATTACAGGAAATTGTAAGAATATTGAAATAAATACGTGTGGTAGAAAAAAAGCCATATACACCCGTCAATCAACAATAAATTTTATATATTTGTAAAAATGAGAGACAGTATTATAAGTTGTCCTGAATTATTTCAAATCATTAAAAATTGATGATGATTTAACAGGAAAATATTCTCAAATTCAATTAATAGAGGGAAATTTGATAGAAGAAAACAGAAAAACATCAAAATTATAACAATAGGAACATTTTTTGCAAGTAATAGTTAAATAAAATAATATGCCCGGATCGAAAAAATATGGAAGTTTTGCAGGTGTTTTTACTCCTTCGTTGCTTACTATTTTGGGAGTGATCATGTATATGAGACTTGGCTGGGTTGTTGGAAATGCAGGATTGTGGGGCAGTCTTATTATTATTTTTATAGCACATATTATTTCTTTCACTACAGGTTTAAGTATTTCTTCGATTGCTACCGACAAAAAAGTCGGTGCAGGAGGAGTTTATTATGTTTTATCGAGAAGTCTGGGTATGCCTATCGGCGGTGCTATCGGTTTGACCTTGTTTGTTGGAACAGCTTTCAGTATAGCCTTGTATCTGATAGGTTTTAGTGAAAGTTTTAATGCCTACCTGGGATTTGATACTACTTTGGACGGATATAGAATAACTGCCGGAATAGCATTATTGATCCTGACGATAATCGCTTTTATCAGTACTTCCATAGCATTGAAAATGCAATTTTTTATACTACTTGCCATCATCCTTTCCCTTGTTAGCATATTTTTTGGAGATAAGAGCGCAAGCCCTGAAACTATAAGCTCCTTTGGAGATGCAGCTTCGGTTCCATTTGAAACTGTTTTTGCAATATTTTTCCCCGCTGTAACGGGTTTTACCGCCGGAATAGCCATGTCAGGAGATCTTAAAGATCCAAAAAAAGCTATTCCTAAAGGTACAATGGCTTCAATAATTGTCGGTTTATTGGTATATGTATTTTTAGCGGTTTTTATCGCATATACCATAAATCCCGATTTATTAAGATCAGACAATACTATTCTGATCAAAATTGCCTGGTTTTCACCACTAGTAGTTGCAGGTATTTGGGGTGCAACATTATCATCTGCCTTAGGTGGTATTTTGGGAGGTCCCAGGATATTGCAGGCAATGTCACTTGACAAAATAACTCCAAAGCTTTTTGCAAAAGGTGCAGGAAAGAATAAAGAGCCGCATCTGGCTTTGATTTTTACCGTAATACTTGCAGGATCGGGGATTTTGATAGGTGAGTTGAATATGATAGCGAGGATTGTATCGATGTTTTATCTCGCTGCTTATGGTTTTATCAACTTATCATTTTTCCTTGAAAGTTGGGCGAGTTCCGATTTCAGACCGACATTCAAAGTCAATAAATGGATTGGATTTGTCGGGTTTATTGTAACATTTATCATAATGTTTAAGCTCGATATGTTTGCCATGTTTATGGCTTTTGTGATAATCGGAGGGATTTATTTTTGGCTATCAAAAAAAGAATTTTCAGCGGGCGAAGGTGATGTTTGGCAAAGCGTATGGACAAATATAATAAAAAAAGGTCTCAGAACCCTGAATGCAAAAGAAGAGCATAAAAGAAATTGGAAACCCAATATTTTGCTGTTTAGCGGCAGATCAAATGCAAGGCAATATCTTTTGGAATTTAGCAGGTTTCTAACTGGCAAAACAGGAATTGTAACGAATTTCGATCTAAAAGTAAATAAAGAACCTGGAGAATTGTTTTCCAAAGACAAACAAAGCTATCAGGATGAAATGCTTGCTAAATATGGCGTGTTTGGACGTCAGCTTGAAGTGAATAATCTTTATTTGGGTATAGAAACTATTGCTTCGGTTTTCGGTTTTTCTGGTATAGACCCAAATACCATTTTAATGGGGTGGGCGAGAAACTCAAAAGATCCTGTTGATTTTGCAAGAATGACCAATAAGTTGATGAAACTTGACTATAACGTTCTGTATCTTGATTATGACAAAGAAAAAGGATTTGGTAATTATCAGACAATAGACCTTTGGTGGAGAGGGATCAGCAGAAACGCTGAGTTGACTTTGATGTTGGTGAAAACACTGGTATTATCAGGTGAATGGCGAAGGGCGAAAATCAGAATCATCCTTGTAAACAATACCGGAGAAGACCAGCAGTTGATAAAGAAAAGAATAGAGCATTTGATCATTTCATTCAGAGTGTCAGCAGATGTCTTTATCATCAACAACTACACGGAAAACAAATCTATTTTTGATCTAATGAAAATTCATTCCGGCAATACAGACCTTATTATGCTTGGTATTCCCGATGTGAAGGAAGGAGAGGAAATGAGTTTTGTAAAAAATGTAAATAATCTGGTTGATGTTTTGGGTACTACTTTGTTGGTTAAAGCCTCTTCTGAATTTGATATAGCTGATTTGGGTATTCATAAACAGGAAATTATTGAAAAAGTATCCAATTTGAATTTATATCTGCCTCCATTGCAAAAACCTGCTTTTAAAGATGAATTGATAGCGATTGAAGAATTGGAAGCGGATTTTTCCAAAGCATCTTCTGTCTTTGAGTCGGAAGTGATCAATCCTGTTATTAAGAGGTATTTGGAAATTGCCTCAAAGTTCAAATCGGAAATTAATGATATTTTTATTGAAAATAATGAAGCAATTGACAGTTATCAGATTGTCGATCTCATTGCCGGTCTCCCTGAAAAATTTGCAGATATAGTTAATGAACTGGATAAAAAAGACACCCATCTGCTGTTCGAATTGATGAAATCCGGTATTGACGATTATTTATCCCTGAGAAAGAAAATTGTCGAAGATCAAAATAAAATATTGACTGTTCATCCCGATGATCCTGAGTTGGAACCAAATGAAAATGATCCCGTTGAAATAAAACGGTTGAAAGAACATCTTTTGACCAAAAAAGAAAAAGGTAAAGAGGCATATTTTGATATAAAATGGAAAAAGGCGGTAGAGACAGGAGAAAAGAAGGTAGCTTATAAAGAAATTTATTCATTGTTGCTTTATTTTTTAGATATTCAGTTTGAAATAATATATAAATTTTCAAGGGAACTCAATGTTGCAATAACTTCTTTTATAGAAAAAAACAATGGTAAAAATACTGAAGAATCGATAAAGGAATTTGAGAAGGAATTGAAAGAAATGTTTGCTAAATTGCAAAAGGATTTGCTTGAGTTGAATGAAAAATCTATTCTTCAATTAAAATATGTCAACAGGGCTGTAATAAATGAAATATCTTCAAATCTTCTTAAAGAGAAGAATAAAGGGTTTATTTTAAAAAATAATAAAAGAAAGGAATACAAACAAAGTTTGAAAGATATTAATGAATTTCCTGATCTTTGGTATCAAATAATTGTTCCGTTTTTATCGGAGATCAGTATCTCTTTTATGCTCAATTCATTTTATCTGAATACGGTTGAAGAAACCGGTAGTATAAAAAGAAGCATCAAAGAAAATTCAGTTAAAAACATTGAGAAAATATTTCCTGATATAGAAAAAATATTGAATAAACTTTCAGCAAATCCTGATGATCAGAGCGATTTTAACTTAATGCTCAATGATTTTAATATCGAAGAAATAAGAATCGATCGGGATAGAATACTTACCAGGTTATTTTCATTTACGGAAAATCAGTTAAAAACATTTCCTGAAAGCATTGATATTTTAACAAAAGAGACTTATGATGATCTGATCAAAAAGCAGATTCGTGAAATTGAATCGGTATCATTATCTTTGGATAAAATAGTGAAATATATTGTTTCCTCACGATTAATATTGCCTCTGAAAGAAAAAATTAATGATTATAACGGTAATCTCAAGGATATTAAGTTGAAATTGAGTTCGATCATTAATATCTTGAAATATATTTCTGGTTCTTCTGCCAAAGCGGATATTGAAGAATCAAAATTAATGCTACAAAAAGTCAGGGATGATTTTACCGGGTTAAAAGATGAATATTTTTATAAATCGGCAGAATTCTATGAATATTGGATACAGATATTGCACCAGTTGAATTTGAATCTGGATATTGATCATATCAGAGAGAATATCCCTGAATTTAATAAATTTATCAAAAATGAAAAGAAGGGATGGCTTAATGATCATATTGAAAATATAAACCGTGTTTTGAAAACCAAAACAGATAAGATTCATAAGTTTATTGCAAGTAAAAATGAGGATATAAAGAGACTTGAATACTATTCTGAAAATGAAAGATATATTCCTGAGCATATACTACTTAAAAAAGAAATTTCCAGATATAAACCTGAAAGCAGAGTATTAAAATATCTCCCGTTTTATTATTTGCAGTTATTTAAAGGCAGTAGATTTACTATTCCCGAGAAAAACGGTGCGAGAGATATGGAACTGAGTGATGCTAAAAATGCTATCGAAAACTCAAAAGATACAGGTAGCGGTTCACTATTGGTTTCGGGGACTTCCGGTATTGGAAAGTCCTGGTTTCTTGAAAAACTCGGAGGAGAATTAAGCATAAAAACAGCGGTATATCTTGACATTACCGAATATATCAATAAATCAAAATATCCCCTCAAGCATTTGATGTCCGATATATCGGGGAAAAAAGGAAATACTTCTACAATAATAAATAAATATCCTGTCGGAACTGTTTTTATTATCGAAGATATAGAAAATTTAATTCAGGTCAGGGAAGGGGATAAATTATTATTGGATGAATTGGCAGACTTGATAGAGAAATTCGGCAATAAGTATTATTTCTTGTTATCAGCTAATATCAATTCGATTAAAATCATCGGTGAAACAAGCAATTTGCTTAATAGTATTTCTTCAATGACGGTATTGAATCCATTGCCTGATAAATATATAGAAAATACTATTGTCAGGCGACATGAATTGGGCAATTTAACATTATATTCGCCTAAAGGTAATGAGTTGTCAGGAAGAAATATTCATGAACTGATCACCAGGATAAATAATGTTGCAGAAGGCAATGTGGGAATGGCTTTGACATTGTGGTTGTCTATGTTCAGATATGCCAATGAACGGTTTTATATGGATACAAATGCTTCTTTTGAAGATATTGAAATAGATAATAAATACCTGTTGAGTTTATTGCAGCGAATTTTGATCTTCGGGCATATTTCGATTGTTGATTTTCCGGCAGACCAAAGAGGTTTTGTACAAAGTAATATCAAATTGCTTGAAAATATAGGATTAATCAGGCAATCCGGCAAAGATATATATCGAATGGATGAATTTTTAAAACCTTTTGTTGAAAGATGGTTGAAAAATAAAGAAATAATCTGACTATGACAATGAGATTGGACGGCATACCTTTTATCGTAATTCTGATGGTTTTACTATCGGTAGTCCTGATATTTTTTGTGTTTTTTATCGTTGGTAAATATTACGTGGTTTTATCAAAAAAAGGGAAGGAGTTTTATTTTATTAAAAAATGGTTGAGAAAAATCAAATTATCTGTTTGGTTTATCTGGTTTATCTTATCCATTTATTATTTATTGATCTTTAGTCCTGTGATTACCTTGATATTTCTTGTAGGTTTTTATTTGTTTACAAAAGATTTTTGGATCAATATTTATTCGGGTATTCTGTTTTTGCTGAATGGAAAGATCAAAAAGGGCGATTATATTTACTTTCCTGAAACAGGATTGGAAGGTGTTGTTACGAATTTGATGCTTGTCGAACTTGAATTGAAAAACAATGATGATGAACTGATATATATCCCTTTTAGCAAAGTTTTAAATAATACATTTGTGATAAAAGAAAAACTAAGTGATTATTATCTGAACGAATTTGAAGTATTTGATAAGGATTTTAAGGATAAAGTTGATGAAAATTTAATCAAAAAAGTATTGTTAACTTGTCCCTGGACAGTTATTTCAAAAAATATTGATATTGACAGAACAGATAACGGTTATAAGATCAAAGTTGTCAGTTTCAACAAAGAAATGGCAGAATATCAAAAGGAATTTTTGATGAAAGGGTTGGGAAAATAAGTAAAGATATTATAAAGATTAAACACTTTGATGTTTGCTTTGAATAAGTGGAACTAATCAGGTAAGGCACTTTTAAAACAAAAAATAGTTTTTTTAGTCAAAATGATTTTATCCAGTTGTTTTCCAAAATAATAAAAAAAGTTTTATTAATTTAGTGTTTTAATTATTCAATACATTTTGATGATGGTGGGTAAAAGCTGGTTTTATCCCTATATTTGAGTGGATAAAGCTACTTTTCGGAGAAAGAGATATAAGGGGTGTAAACGCCATTGCGTTTATGCAGATGTTAGGCGGCATGCAAAGAAAAAATAAGAAAAGAGAGAACAATATATGTTTAAAATAAAATGGGACACAGAAAATAACGGGGTTGTATTAAAATACTCGCTTCAATCAGGGTTTAAAAATAATCCAAGACCCGTATTTTTTGAAGAATTGGATATTTTAGGATTTAATAAATTTTGGAAATATCCGAAAAGCAAAAATCCGTTGTTATGGGCAATAGAGAGAAAATACTATTATTATGGACTTGAAGTTGCAGTTGTTAAAGGTGGAAATATTTATGATGATCCAGAAATAATACTAACACCCGAAGGGAAAAATTTAACTTTGCATCCTATAAATATAGAATCAATTGTTCATAAGAATAAAGAATCTTTGTTTGTATTGGAAAACGAAGCTTTAGACTTTGTAGAAAAAACTTTTAAAGTTTATCGTCCTAATATTGTAACTCTTAGGAATAAGGATTTTGATAAACCAATTAAAGCTCAAAGAAACAAAATAGATTTTTTTGTTGCCTCATTTAGTGGGGGAAAAGATTCACAAGTGGTATTAGATTTGGTTAGTAGAGTTATTCCAGCTGAATATTATCAAGTTATCTATTCTGATACAGATATGGAGTTGCCTTCTTCTATTGAAATTTTTGAAGAAACAAAACAATTGTACCAAGAAAAATATCCAGAATTAAAATTTCATATCGAAAAAAATGAAACTTCAACTGAAGATTATTGGAAAGAATTTGGACCACCAAGTCGTTTTCACAGATGGTGTTGCACAGTAATAAAAACTGTTCCTTTTAACAGGTTGTTATGGAAATTGCATAACGGCAAAGGCAATCCAAAAGTTTTAGTTTTTGAAGGAGTTAGAAAAGAAGAAAGTAATAAACGAGCAACTTATGAAAGAATAGGCAAAGGGGTTAAGCATACTTTAGTTACAAATGTTAGACCCGTATTAAATTGGAATATAACAGAGATTTGGCTGTATTTATTCTTAAGGAAATTACCAATAAATCAGAGTTATAGAAATGGACTTATGCGAGTTGGATGTTCTGTTTGTCCATTTTCAAATGGTTGGTCAGAGAACATTATTCATAAAACATATCCTGACATTACGAATAAATTTTTCAGTTTAATAGAAGAACAAACAGGAAAAATTGGGATTACTAGTAAGGATAAGAAAATTTCTTACATCAAATTAGGAAATTGGAAAAAGAGAGCTGGAGGAAAAGGATTAACCAAGGAAACATCAAGGGTCGATTTTATAAAAAACAATCCGGATTTTTTAGCTTCTTTAACCGAGCCAAAAGAAGATTTATTGGAATGGTTAAAAGTAGTT
>JALVEG010000453.1 GCA_027031145.1 Saprospiraceae bacterium
AACAACAAATGATACATGCACTCCTGATTTATCTGCAACTATCCCTTGTATTACCGGAATAATCGCACCTCCCAATATCATCATAACAAGCAGTGAAGATCCCTGACTTGTATATTTGCCCAAACCATCAATTGCCAAAGTGAAAATATTCGACCACATTATGGAATTGAATAATCCTATCGATAACAATGACCACAATATCATCTGACCGGAACCAGTCAATGCTGTTATCAATAATATTACATTAATTATTGCGAAAACCATTAAGGTTCTTGCCGGAAGTGAATTTCCAAGCCTGAAAGCTATTAAATTCAATACCATAAATCCTAGATAAGGTAAAACTTTAGTAAGTTGAAATGTAAAATTGCTTTCAGTCCAAACTACTACAAAGATTACAAAAAATACCGCAATTGCAACCAGCAGCATGTATGAGTATTTTTTTGCAGCATCCTTTATATCACTCAAAGAAATTGCCCCGAGAAATCTTCCTATCATTGCACCTCCCCAGTAAAATGCAAGATATGATTTCGCTTGCATTTCCCCAATATGAAATTTTTCATTCATAAAATTGATCAAAATACTACCGATGCTCACTTCTGCCCCAACATACATAAATATAGCAATCATACCGAATACCAATTGCTTATATTTCAATGCTCCCATTCCACTTGGTATCTCATGTTCAGCATTGATAACAGGAAGTTTTGTTAATTTAATAATAATTGCCATAATAATGAATATCAGAGCAAAGATCACATAAGGCAACTGGACTCCGTAGGCTGAAATTGTTTCTCCTGAATTTAAAGTAATAGGATTTCCCATTTTATCAAGAAATGGTTTTCCCCATTTGATAAAATAATGAAATACAAAATAGCCGCCTATCACAGGAGCAATGGTCGTACCAAAGGAATTGAAAGCTTGCGAAAGATTGAGCCTTGACGAAGCTGTTTCCGGTGAACCAAGTCTTGCCACATACGGATTGGCAGCTATTTGCAATAATGTAAATCCTAAACCTAAAATAAACAGAGCGGTTAAAAATATTCCGTAGATTTTATAAGCAGCAGCAGGATAAAACAAAAATAAGCCAAATGCAGATAATAACAGTCCTGCTATTATTCCGTTTTTATATCCTATTCTCATTATCGGGTCTCCCTTACCGGCTGAAATGATAAAATATATTACCGAACCTATAAAGTATGCTCCGAAAAAAGCGAATTGAACCAGCATTGCTTCAAAATAATTGAGCTCGAATACTTTTTTTAAATATGGAATCAATATATCATTCATTGAGGTGATAAAACCCCACATAAAAAATAATCCCGTAACCACAATCAACGGTGTTGTGTATTTTCCTTTTGCCATAATATTAGAATTTATATCTTATTCCACCATAAAGATCTTCTGACAATTCAGGAGAATTTTCCGGAGCTCTTGAATCATATAATATTGAAAATGTGATGGTGGCACTTAATTTTTTTGTAATAGCCATTACCAGTTTTGATTGAGAACTTAATCGAAAATCATTGAAATTGTTTATCAATGGCTGATAATAGCTTGTAGAATACAATTTTACTTTATCTGAAAATGGTATTGTTGCTGAAAAATAACTATTCAGTCTAAAATCCTTGTGAGTAATATCTTCTGTTTCTTCATCATATTCATACATTAGTGAAAGTCCAAGGTTACATTTGCTTTTTTCCCGACAAATATTTAAACGCATTCCGGTACCAAACAATATTCTCAGTTTCAGTGATAATTGCTCATTATACTGAGCCTGCCCAAATGCTTCATAGCTAAATCTTTTATTGATCAAACGGGTATATCTAAGATGCTGAAATCCTTCATTAATGAAATTTTTATTATCTGCTCTGGCAAAATTGATCTTGCTAATGGAAAGCAATATTCTTTTTTTATATTGAAATTCCACCTGAAATCCCGCACGGGCATTGAAAATTTCAGTCTTGTTTTTTTTCCATTGTCCGCTTAGTTCACCTGTTTCAAACCATCCTATGGAATCAGTAAAAGTACTTCTTTTGTCTTCGATGTTTACAATTTGACCAATAGCATTGATTGAAATAAAAAGTATTAAAATGGAAAATGCTATTGGTTTTATAGGAAATGTGTTTTTCATAAAATGATTTTGGGCTTAATATTAATGACAAATGTAATCATTTTTTTAATAATAAAACTAAAGGGTTATTTCATTTTTTTGCTTTGCAGGAAGATTCTCTTTTTTTACCCACTTGGGAAG
>JALVEG010000454.1 GCA_027031145.1 Saprospiraceae bacterium
TTCAAATATGATTAATAAAAAAGATTTAAATAAAACTTAAAAATATATTGATATTATGTCAAAGAAAATAACAATAGACCCGGTAACAAGAGTAGAAGGACATGGTAAAGTAACCATTTATCTGGATGATGATAATCAGGTGAAACAAAGCAGATTGCACATTGTGGAATTCAGGGGATTTGAAAGATTTATTCAGGGAAGACCATATTGGGAAGCACCTGTTTTAGTTCAGCGATTATGCGGTATCTGTCCGGTAAGTCATCACCTTGCAGCAGCAAAGGCTATAGATGTTATCGTGGGAGCAGGAACGGGAGACGGATTGACTCCGACAGCAGAAAAAATGCGCAGATTGATGCATTACGGCCAAATATTTCAATCCCATGTTTTGCATTTTTTCCATTTGGCATCACCAGACCTGTTATTTGGCCTGGATGCAGCACCGGATATCAGAAACATTATAGGAGTAGCTAAACAAAATAAACACCTCGCTGTAATGGGTGTAATGATGAGAAAATTCGGTCAGGAAATAATCAAAGTTACTGCAGGTAAGAAGATACACGGAACCGGCGCTATTCCCGGAGGAATAAATAAACACGTGACTGTTGAAGAAAGAGATTCTTTTATAAAAGGAGATAATAATATTGATCAAATGATCGATTGGTCGCTTGAGGCATTGGAATTTCTTAAGAATTATCATAAGAACAATAAAGATTTCATAGACGGTTTTGCATCATTTCCTTCAAGTCATCTAAGCATTGTCAGAAAAGACGGAGCTATGGATCTTTATCATGGTGTGATGAGAGCTGTTGATCATGAAGGAAACAGAATACTTAATGATGTGTGTTACCAGGATTATCTGGATTATATAGCTGAAGGAGTAAAAAACTGGAGTTATATGAAATTCCCTTATTTAAAACATCTGGGTAAAGAAAATGGATGGTATCGTGTAGGACCTTTGGCAAGACTTAATACGTGTGATTTCATCCCTACTCCTTTAGCTCAAAAGGAATTTGAGGAGTTCAGGGCTTATACAAATGGTAAACCGAATGGTATGACTATGCATTATCATTGGGCAAGATTAATCGAAACACTTCATGCAGCGGAAGTAATGAAAGAGCTTCTTAATGATGATGAGCTTCTTTCCGGGGAATTGATTGTAAAGGGAAATAAACAAAATGAGGGAGTTGGAGTAATTGAAGCTCCGAGGGGTACATTGTTCCATCATTACAGGATCAATGAAAATGATCAGATCGCTATGGCTAATTTGATCGTATCAACTACAAATAATAACGACCCTATGAATTTGGCTGTTAATGAAGCAGCAAAACAAATGATGCAGGGACAAAGGGAAATTACCGAACCGATGATGAATGCAGTTGAAGTAGCGATCAGGGCTTATGATCCCTGCCTTAGTTGTGCTACTCACGCTTTAGGACAAATGCCTTTGGAAATAGTACTAAAGGATAAAGATGATAGGATTCTTCAGGTAAGGAGAACATAAGTATTATAAAAAAATAAAGAAATGAAAATATTGGTGTACGGGTATGGCAATCCGGGACGAATGGATGACGGGCTCGGTTCAGAATTGGTAAATGCTCTTGAACAATGGGCAAAAGAAAACAATATGGATAATATTGAATTTGACAGCAATTATCAACTGAACATAGAAGATGCCTATGAAATATCAACAAAAGATATAGTTATTTTTGTTGATGCCTCTCGGGAAGATATTGATGATTTTCTTTTAACCAAAGTTGACGAAAACTCAAAATTGAGTTTTACTTCTCATGAAGCGTCTCCCGGATATATTTATCATCTGAGTAACAAATTATTTAATAAATCGCCTAAAACATTTCTATTGCACATAAAAGGTTATAAATGGGATTTTCAACAAGGATTATCTGAAAAAGCAAAACTCAATTTAAATAAAGCGATTGCATATATGAAAATCGTTCTTAAAAACCCTTATAAAATCAGTAATTTTAAACACAACATTATTATTCAAAACTAAATAAAAGAAATATGGATCTCACAACAAAATATCTTGGAATCGAATTAAAAAACCCACTTATAGTCAGTAGTTCAAAATTGACCAAAGATTTTGACAGTATAAAATATTGCGCTGAAATGGGTGCAGGGGCCATTGTTACAAAATCTATTTTTGAAGAGCAATTGCTGACTGACCATGATAAACTCAAGGATCAGGATGCAAAATATTTTTGGTATCCCGAAGCAGTTGATCTGATAA
>JALVEG010000455.1 GCA_027031145.1 Saprospiraceae bacterium
TTTGGTATATCCCTCAATCTGTATCGGTTGATTGGCATTGGTTTTGTAACCCAAACGAATATCATAAACAGGATTGCCCTGATTGAAAAACAAAACTCCATTGTAAAACAACTTATAAGAGATCAGACTTGTATCATTGAGATTGGTCAAAACAGGAAATACATATCCGTTATTGTTTGATTCTGTTTTTTGAGTCATCCTGAATATTGAAGTGAAATTCAATTTGCTTAAGAATTTATTGAACTTATTTATAGGCTTTTTAAAAAATTTATTTCCCGATATTTTCAGACTGTTATTTATCAATGAAGAATTGGTGCGAACAAATTCATTATTGTATTGAATCACCTTTACATAGTTGGCGGTATCTATTCCCTGTATTATCTCAAATTCTCCTTTTTCTTCAATTCCGTTTTTGTTATAATCAAGCCAGACATAAGATCCTTCCCCCGGTTTCACTTTCAAATAAACAAAATCTGATTTTGCCAATTGCCCCGAACCGAATTCGATATTTGTATTTGACCTTACAGCTCCTTTGAACAGATTTAGTTTATGTCCTAATTTCCCCAGTAAATTGGATTCCGGTTTTTTAATATTTGAGATATTGTTTTTTATCCGGAGATTTCGAAAAGTAATATTATATGTCAATGTTGAAATTGATTGAAAATTCCAATTACCCTGAACTCCGGATTCAAAGGCACCGGTATATTTCTCAAAACGATTATTCACCGGCAAATAATCTTCTCTATAACTGCTATAAAAATTCAGAGTAGCTGATTTCGAAGCTGCAGTATTGAGATATATTTTGTAAAAATCATAATAAAAGCTTCTATTGGTAAGACTGTCTGTTGATTTGGTATTGATATTGTTTTTTTCTTTTTCAAAGTAAAATCCCGCCTTTAAATGTTTCAGAAAAGAAATTTTTTGAGAAATATTGATTTTTGGTCTGAAAAAATTAGTTTTGTAGTCTTCGTCTTCCGTATTTAATATATTGCTTTGTGCAAATACTGACAATCCTTTATAGTTGAAATTTATTGATGGAATATGCTTATTTCCCGTGAAAATATTTCCCCTGAAAAAACCTGAATAATCATATCTGAAATTAAAATTTGATATTTTAGCTTTGAATACATTGCTTAGTAAGTATTCATTGTTTACATTATCGCTTTTTTGAATATTCCAGTCACGCGTAAACTCCGGAGGCCTGTATGGATTTACCGGATTATAATTTATTCCTGCATATTCCAGTTTTCCCTGATTTTCCACTAATAGATTTTCTGATTTAATTCCAATTTTTTTTGCCGTGGTCATTTGCAAAAATCCCGCCATTCCGGTATTATCATCGTCATCTATGGATGAAAACCTGTTTTTATCTTCATTGCTAATGCTGATTTCTGCATTTATAGCAGTATTTTTACCTAATTGATAATTAGATCCGAAAGATATCAATTGTTTTTTTTCCGGTGGTATCAATCTTATAACAGGTTCATATTTCCCGTTATTGGGACCAACCCATTTATACACTCTGCCATTGACTATTGAATTATCTATATCATAACTTCCGATATTGTCACCTACTTCAGAAAAAAGAGCAAAATATTTTGCACTATCAGGGTCGGAAGTATAAACCAGGATAGAATCTCCTATTGAAGGTTCGTATTTTTTATAATAAAATATTTTGTCAAATATGTTTTCCGCTTCTTTGACAGGACGGATTCCCGATCTTACATTTTGCAATACATCATCTCCACTCTCTGATAAAATTGCAATATCATTGGAATCAAGTTCTATCAATCCCTGTGATGTTTTACTGTCCATTTCGTTGTAAAGATTGATATAGAAATTTTTAATACTGTCTCCTGTTATACTATTGACAGCATAAAGAGTCCGGAGATAATTTTGATCCGAATATTCAAATTCTACTATAATTCTGGAATTTTCGGTAATCATAACTTTTGGAGTAAAAGTGATTTCAGCGAGGTTATAATCAATGGTGTAATCATGGTCCCATCCCCGGGTAAGTAATTTACCATCCAGATATACTTTTTCTGTTCCTGACAATACTATTAAAAATCTTTCATCCTGAGACCCGCTTAATTTGTATGGTCCCTGATTTCCATTTGAAACTTTAAGGATATTTCTGGAGAATTTCCCTTTGGAAATAGCAAAACTTACATCATTGATAATTTGATAATTATTTTTCAATTTGAATTTATCGGAATAATTGATACCCTTTAGTTTTTTATGATATTTGGAAAAATATCCGGAAGGGCTGTTTAATTCATAATCACCCGCGATAACAGAATGGCTCCCTTTTGTGATTTGTATAAATACCCTGTCAAATTCATTCAGTCTTTGTGTTGTTCCTTCGGGTTGAATAGGGATATTGGCATCAGATATTGCTGCGTTGATTTTGATACCTGAACCTATGTCTCCTTCCATTTGCAGATTGAGATTGGAATTCATAACCAGGTTCTGTTTGTTTCCAATTGAAAACCCTCTTGAAAAACTACCGTCATAATCAAGCCCCGAGGGCATAATTGGAATAGCTTGTTTTTCATCTTTTCCCAAATCGTAGCCGATATAAATAGCTTTTTCGGATTTCTTTAATGCAATAGAATCCAAATGAAAATAATATCTGCCAAGATTTACCATAAGGGTTCTGTATTGAACCGTAAGCACGGAATCTTTATATTTTTTAAAAGAAGCGGGCTTTAATATAATCCTGTTGTTCTCTAAAAAATAATCATTGTGGATATTTAAGAATATACTGTCTTGAGTAAAAATATTTACAGAAGAGGGAAGTATGGTTAAGCTATCGGAAATTATAACGGGATTTTTTACAACAATTATCTTTTCAATCTGATTTTTAGGTATTAATGCTTGCAAATAGATATTTCCTGACGGCAGGAAAATTAAAATGATAAAATTTATATATAGATAAAATAATTTCACCTTAGTAGTTATAGTTTTTGTAACTACTAAGGTAGAATCATTTTGATTGAAAAAACCACTTTTTTCGCCATATTTCAGCTATTTTTTTTGGCGTAGCTCCACTATGCCTTCAAAAAATAAGCTTCATCTAACAAAAAAATTAAATTTTTTCATTTCAAAAGCATCCTACCTTAGTAGTTACCAGTTTTTTAATTAAAAATAAAAATAATAAAAAATAGTTAAAGTACTTCAACACAATATTAAGAAGTTATCTATTATACTATTTACTTTTATACCAAATAAACTCTAAAATGACACATATATTCAATTTTAATTTTCCAATATTTTCGTTAAAAATACTCCCTTTAGTGAGGCTATGCCTGTGTTTTTTAACTCAATTTTGAAAAATTAATTCTATATTATTATTACGTCATTCTAAAATTTATTTGGTATTATTATATCTTTGCCTTAAATATAAAATAAATATGGATCAAAAAACTACTTTAATGGATGTTGTTAAGTTGATTTATAAACGAAGAAAACAAATTATCATTGCAACATCAATAGTCACAATTCTGACAATTATCATTATGTTGATGGTGCCGGATTATTTCAAAGCGACGACAGTTTTTTATGCTGCAAGTCCTGATTTGTCAAAACCTGATCCTTTGGGAAATACCAGTGTTCAAAAAAAATATTACGGTGATAAAAAGGATATAGACAGATTGTTGACAATCGCTAATTCAAATAATATTAAGGATTATCTGATTAGAAAATATGATCTGTATAATCACTATGAAATTGACAGTACCGGAAAATATGCTAAATTTAAGATCAGAAAAAAATTGTCTAATCTTTTTGAGGTCATGAAGAATGATAAAGATGCGATTGAATTGTCGATAGAAGATAAAGATAAAAAACTGGCTGCCGAAATGGCAAATGATGCACGGGAAAAGATAAAAACGGAGGTTCATAATCTAATTAAGAAAATACAAAAATCTGAAATAGAGAAATATAAATTGAAAATTGAAGATAAAAATAAAAAATTGAAAATATTAAATGATTCAATAGTTTATATAAAAACGAAATATTCAATTTATGATCCGGAAACCCAGAGTGAAACATTAACAGAGCAATTGACAACGACCAAAAGTAAATTGAGCTTTTTGAAATCCAAATTTAACTCTGTTAGAAAAGATCGTTTTGTTAAACGTGATTCTATTAGTTTACTGAAAGCAAATATTGCAGGTAATGAATCAAAACTAAATGAATTGGATTCGTTGGTAAAAATTTTCAATAGAGGGTCGTTAATGCTTTCTCCTTTAGAAAAACAAAAGATACAATATATAGGACAAATGACTCTTGATAATGAAAAAATGAACCAATTGAAATCTATTTACAATTCTGATTTTAAGGTTTTGCATATTGTTGAGAAAGCGGAAGTTCCTCTTCGCAAATACAGACCGAAGAGATCATTATATGTGATAGGGGCTTTTTTACTTTCTCTGTTTTTTAGTATTCTTATCATTTTGATAATGGAAGAAAGCAAGAAAATAAAATGGGACTAATTTTTTGAAAAAATGCAATCTTTTTTAAACTCAAAATATAATACGGTTTTTTATTCTTTTACTATTGTATTGATGATCTTTATCGTCTTGGGAATTGTAACTGAAAGTGTTTTGTTATGGTTTATACCGGTAGTTTTAGCATTTTCTTTTTATATTTTCAAAGATATTCGCTGGTTGTTATATCTGTTTTTTTTAGTTCTGCCTTTTACTGTTGAGTATTACTTACCAAATGGGTTTGGTATTGATATTCCGGGTGAACCTGTATTGATAATTATTACTTTTTTTACTTTTGTTTTTATTGCTGCCAGATATTCTAATCTGGATCTGAAATATCTTAAAAATCCTATAACCATAATCCTGTTGATCCATCTGGCATGGATAATATTTACCGCTTTATTTGCAAATAACAGTATTATTTCATTCAAGTTTTTTCTTGCGAAATTGTGGTATGTGATCCCGATGTATTTTTTGCCAATTATGGTATTGGAAAGGAATAATCTGAAACTGATATTCAGGAATTTGCTATTGATCTCTTCATTTATGGTGATCTTTGTATTAGCAAAACATTCATTGACATATTTTGATTTCTCGACTGTAAGCGGTGCAGTTTCTCCGTTTTTCAGAAATCATGTCAGTTATGCTTCATTGATAACTATCATTTTTCCATTTTGGTTTTTATTATTGTATTGGTACAAAAACAGATTTGCAAAATCCTTGATTTATATCGGAATATTATTATTTGTCGTAGGTATTTTTTTATCATATACCAGAGCGGCACATATTGCTTTGTTGTCGATGATCTTTGTTTATTTTATTATTAGATATCGATTGATTAAACATGTTTTAATACTGGCAACAATATCAATAGTTTTACTTTTCGGCTATATTTTAAGCGATAATAAATACCTGGATCTTGCACCGGATTACAATAAAACCATTACTTATGATGATTTTGATGATATAGTAAATGCGACATATCAGGGAACGGATCTTTCGACAATGGAGAGACTTTACAGGTGGGTTTCCGGCTACAATATGATACGGGAAAGACCGGTTACAGGATTTGGTCCCGGCAATTTTTATTCGAGTTACCGGCCTTATACAGTTACGTCATTTCAAACTTACGTAAGCGATAATCCAGAAAAATCAGGAATTCATTCATATTATTTGATGACATTGGTAGATCAGGGATTTCCCGGATTACTGATATTTTTGGCTCTTGTCTTTTATTCGCTTATTCATGGAGAATATTTATATCACAAGTTAAAGGATCCTGAATTAAAACGATTGCTTATTGCAGTAATGCTGTCTCTTGTTTCTATTTATCTGATTCTGCTGATAAATGATATGGTTGAATCTATTAAAACAGGTACAATATTGTTTTTTGATCTTGCCCTGATGATCCTGATCGGGAAATGGGGAAAGGTGGCAGAGCAAAATAAGGGATAATTTATATTATCTTACCATTCTTCCTTTCCATTTATATTTTGTTGTAAAAAGGCCGGTAATTCCAATAAAAGTCATATAAACAGGATATACCAACAAAGACAAAAGCAAATAGCCACAATCTATTTTTTTACCAAAAAATCTTGAAATATTAAAAATAAAATAACTGTCAACCAATAATTTTATCAGGAACAATATCAAGAAAAAAATTAATTGGGATGTATTAAGGAAAAAAATTAAGGCAAAATTTATTAACACTAACAGGTTTACAATAAAAACAAAAGATACGAGCAACTGCAAATTTCTGTCTTTATATCCTTTGGTTTTGCTTGCCCAGCGCAATCTTTGCCTGATGAAATCAATTAATGTTTTTTCAGGAAAAGTATATACAACAGCGTTTTTATCCTTAAGAAATATTACATTATCTGTGTTTTTTATGGCTGTTTCCTGAATCAGAAACATATCATCACCGGAAGCGTATTTAGAATCGACTTTAGTAGTCATAAATATTTTTTTTCGATAACTCATATTTGCACCGTTAGCCATATAAAACATATTTGAAGAAATTCCGGCAGCTGTAATTCCCATGGTAGTAAGCAGATCATAATATTGAAATTTGCTTAGAAAAAAATTATTGTCTTCAATGTACAATACGGGAGCAGTAACCAATCCTGTATTATCATTGTCAATATATTGAACTGCATGTAAGTAAATCCAGTTTTCTTCAATTATCGTATCAGCGTCAGTTTGTAATATAATATCACCTTTAGCGAGAGCTATTCCTGCTTTTATCGCTTCTTTCTTATGGTTTTTGGTTGTTGGGAGGCTGGCAATATCATTGAATCTGAAGTAATTGAAATTTTCTATTTTAATTGATTTAAGCACTTTTTCGGAATTATCTTCAGATTCATCATCGATATAGATTATCTCATATTTTTCTTTAGGAAAATTATTTGCAGCAATGGAACTGATACAATTTTTGATATTTTGTTCTTCATTTCTGCCTATAATTATTATGGATACAAAAGGAAGATCGTTTTGTTTTGAATCAATATCAGAAATATATAATCTATTCCAATGAAAATTTAAATAAAGAATGAGAATAATATATAAGAAAAGAACAAGTACGCAAAAAGTGTAAAATAATGCTAAACTCATGATTTAGCTTTTAATCAAAAAGATTTTCGTAATCGTCAAGTTTAATTTTTTCCTTATCTTCCAATATCAAAATATCATCGTCTTTATCGGATACGTCTTCATAATCGATATATCTTTTTTTATTTCGTCTTTTTGTTTTGAAATTCATAAAAGCATTGAAGAACATAGCAGCTGAAACAAAAGGTAAACCGATAATGGAAAAAATAACAGCCAAAATTCCTAAAACGGTTCTATATCTTAATAATTCATAAATAACTATGCCGAATTTTGCGATAACTCTATAATCCAGTATTGCGGTAAGAATTAAGAATACCGGAGCTAAAAGTGCAAAAAGTTTATATAGATTTTGTATAATAAAAAAGATAAAAACGATTATTGCAACAATAATTATAATACCAAGCCAGCTGTTACCTTTATTATATGATTTGAAATGGAATTGATTCATTAATTAAATAGTTTAAGACAAATTTATAAAATAAACGTCAATAAACCAATTTAAGTTATATAAAATCAAGAAAAAAATAGATGAATAAAACCATTTACAAAAAATCAATATATTTCAGGAATGAAATTTTGCAAATCTTTTGGTACTCTGACATAACCTTTAGTTTTTTGTCTTGGAGGCAATTCCTTCAAGCCGTAATCTATTTCCTCATAAGGTATTTTGCTTAAAAGATGCGATATGCAATTCAATCTGGCTCTTTTTTTATCATCAGCATTAACAACATACCACGGTGATAATTTGGTGTCAGTATATGTAAACATCTCGTCTTTTGCTTTTGAATAATCTATCCATCTGTTTCTGGACTCAACATCCATTGGACTTAATTTCCATTTTTTTGTGGGGTCTTTCAGACGGCTTTGAAAACGTTTTTCCTGTTCTTCTTCACTCACGGAAAACCAGTATTTGATCAGGATAATTCCTGAATGAATTAGCATGTTTTCAAATTTTGGACATGCTCTTAGAAAATCCCAATACTCTTCATCTGTACAAAAACCCATTACTCTTTCTACTCCGGCACGATTGTACCAGCTTCGGTCAAACAAAACCATTTCTCCTGCAGCAGGAAGATGTGCCACATATCGTTGAAAATACCATTGGGTTTTTTCTCTTTCGGTAGGAGTGCCTAAGGCAACCACACGACAAATCCTGGGATTCAAAGTCTGTGTTATTCTTTTTATTGTTCCTCCCTTTCCGGCGGCATCACGTCCTTCAAAAACAACGACCACTCTCAACTTTTCCTGTTTAATCCACTCTTGAAGTTTTACCAGCTCAATTTGAAGTTTTACTAATTCCTTTTCGTAAAATTGTTTGGAAAGCTTTTTTTTCTTTTTATCCATAGCAGAAATGGTTTTGATAAAAACAGATATTTAATATGCAAATATAATAAAAATTGTAATTTTTCTATTAAAACCAGGTACATTTCATTTTTTCGCATTGCGGGTTGGATTCTCCTTTATTTATCCCTTTGGTAGGAGTTAGAGGTAAAGTATTGAAAAAGTGAAAAAAAGAAATGCACCTATAAAACCAACTTTTTGCATTTACAATAACTTGGGATTATTCTTATGTCTAATGTTATCTCTTGAAGTTTTTTTCTCAAAATTTTCTTTTATAGCTGTTTCAAAATCTATATCCA
>JALVEG010000456.1 GCA_027031145.1 Saprospiraceae bacterium
ATGGGCTTTAGCTCGATTATCAAAACCTGAATAGTTACGTTTTTAATTTAATAATTAATATGCAAAAAAACTCTACAAAAATAGAAAGTTCTCTTACATACACACATATTTTCAATTATAATTTTATCAATTTTTTTATTATCGTTTTATCATTAATATCCACTTTCAAAAAATATATTCCACTATTCAATCCACTGATATTTATTTGGCGACTATTCAATCCGGTATTTCTTATCCTCAAGAATCCGAATTGGTCATAAACAGAATATGCAATAATATCTGAATTATCTTCAATTTTAATATTTATAATATCCGCAGCAGGGTTTGGGTATATTACAATATCGGAATCCATGCTAATTTTATCTTCTGTTGATGTTTTTATCTCCAATGCTTTTTCCACTGCAGCCAAAGCATCAATTCTACCATAACCATATACCGAATTAGGAAGAACTGGTTCGTCTATTCCCCGGCAACTATCAATATCATATCTCGGATCAGCTGTTTCTTCGATTATTTGAGCTATTTTATCGACTTTACCCCTGAGATCCGGATTTGCAGATAAGATCAAAGCCACCACTCCGGCAACATGAGGACCGGCCATACTTGTACCACTACTAAATCTGTATTCGTTTCCGGGCACACAAGACAAAACACCCTGACCCGGAGCAGTAATTTCCGGCTTTAATCTAAAACTTCCATCCACAGTCACAGGTCCCCTGCTGCTAAAACCTGCAATGGTATCCCTGAAAGTCAATCCTGTCGTATCTGTTATCAATCTTGTAGCTCCGACGGCAAAAGAATTTTCAAACATTGCTGACGGGTCATTCACCGAGCCACAATTCCTAATTCCGTCATTTCCCGCTGATACAACTACAAAAACACCTGAATTGCGAAGATTATCCATTGCAAGTTCCAGGTATTGCCAATTTGTAGAATCACATCCCTCTTTTACCGGACAACCCCAACTGTTATTGATTACATCCGGTGATTTGGCTGGATCAGGATTCTGTCCTTCCAGATCTGTTGGTGCCATAAACCATTCATAGCATTCGATATATGTTGAGGGTTTTCCCCAACCTCTTTCCATATTCCTACATCCTATCCAGTTTGCTTCAGGAGCTACTCCTATAATAAGACTGTCTGTTGGTCTTTTTCCAACCATAGTTCCCATTGTATGAGTTCCATGTGAATGATCGTCACAGGGTTTTTGTGAATCCAGTCCACATGGATTGTTTGAAGGATCGATAATACTATCATTGTGAAGCAAACTTATTTCGTGTATTGCATCGTGCCAATTGTAATTGTGATCGGCGAGGGTATCGTTGACAAAACCTCTGTATTTAGTTTTGATAGCCGGATGAGTCCAGTCATATCCCGTATCCTGACCTCCAACCACTACTCCGCTTCCATCAAATCCAAGATTCCAAACCTTATCAGCTTCTATCATTTTTATACCCCAGGTAGTTTTAACTTCATTTATTTCTTTTGAGGAAATGTCCAATTCCTTTTCTTTTTTGACCGGAGAATCATAAGCCAGATAACTTACATCTCTTCGATTAGCCAATATCTTTACCAATTTTTTATCTCCGGTTACTAAAATTGCATTTACAATCAGATATCTTCTATAATCATAATTCAATCTGTCTATCAGATTTATTATATCTTTTTGAGATTTATAATTGTTTTCTTTCAATTGTAAAAAGGCGGTTTTAGCTTGTTCGGTTTTATTTAATTTATCTTCATTATTTTCGACTCTATACTGATTTTTCAAATAAACTATAAAATCTGTTTTATCTGATTTCTCTAATTTTTCAAATAATTTTGGTGAAACTTTATCAATCCAATTTTCATTACCCTGAGAATAGCAATGATTTAAAAAACCAATAAAAATAAAAATAAATATAAAATTATATTGTATTTTGATCATAATAATTATTTTTGCACTTTTAAAAGATATTTTTATCTATTTTTCTGTAAAACAATTGTTTATTAATTCTTAAGTTGAATAAATAATAAAAAAATAATTGTTTTAAACACAAATTTAAATTTATTAAAATGGAAGATCTTAACAAAATTAGATATTCTGACGAAGAATTGGAAGAATTTAGAATAATTATTGAAAAAAAAATAGACAGGGTTAAAAAACAGATCGATTTTTATCAAACTCAGATAGATGAACTTACAAATGGCCCTGACGGGCATATAAAAGGACTTGATGATGGCATTAGTACGACTGAGAGTGAGCATATTATGCAAATGATTGCAAGAGCCAAAAAACATCTTTCTCATTTGGAAAAGGCAATTTTAAGAATTGATAATAAGATTTACGGTATTTGCAGGGTTACGGGAAAATTAATTTCCAAAGAAAGATTAAAAGCAGTACCTCATGCTACATTGAGTATAGAAGCAAAACAACAAATGTCTAAGAGATAAAATCAAAATAAATTTGATACTCCAAACCGGTTTAAATTTATCTTCCGATTTCATCTATTTCTTTAAGTTTTTCCATATTATCAGCCATTCTCAAAGACTCTATTATTTCGTCAAGATCACCATCTACTATTTTATTAAGACTATATAGAGTAAGACCTATTCTATGATCGGTAACACGATTTTGAGGATAATTATATGTACGTATCTTGTCTGATCTGTCACCGGATCCAACCAAAGATTTTCTTTGTTCTGTTCTCTCACGTTGTTCCTTTTCCCTTTGTGCTTCTTTGATCTTCAAATATAATCTTTGCAGTGCTATCTCCCTGTTCTTTAGCTGAGAACGCGAATCGGTACTTTCAGATACGATACCTGTAGGAATATGTGTAAATCTGACACCGGATTCGGTTTTATTGACATGCTGTCCTCCGGCACCACTTGCCCTGAAAGTATCGGTTCTAAGATCTTCCTTTTTTATTTTAATATCCTTTTCTTCATATTTCGGAATCACTGCTACCGTAGCAGCAGAAGTATGGACTCTGCCCTGTGATTCAGTTTTAGGAACCCTTTGAACGCGATGTGCCCCGGATTCATATTTCAGTTTTCCATAGACATTTTCGCCAACAACTTCCAATACCAACTTATTGAATCCTCCCACTGAACCTTCATTTACATAAAGAGTTTCCACTTTCCATCCCTGGAGTTCAAAATATTTGGTGTACATTCTATACAGATCTCCTGCGAAAATACTCGCTTCATCACCACCTGTTCCCGCTCTAATTTCAAAAATCACATTTTTATCATCATCCGGATCTGCCGGGATCAGCATAAATTTCAATTTATTCTCCAGATCTTTCTCTTTTTTTTGCAATTCTTCCAATTCCATTTTTGCCATTTCCCTCATATCTTCATCTTCATCCTTGAGCATAAGTTTCGAACTCTCTATATTTTCAAGCGTATTTTTATAGTCATCAAATACTATCAGAATTTCTTTTAGATCTTTATATTCCTTATTTATCTTCTTGAATTTTTCAATATCTGAAGCTATTTCAGGATTAAATAACTGGTCTTCAAGATAATGGTATTTTTCTTTTAGACTATCATATTTATTGATTAAACTCATATTTGGAATATTATAGTTTGCAAAAAGTATCTACTCAGGTAGATATACAAAAAAAGCTGTCATGATTTTCCCTTTTAAATCCGGGATTAAATCAGACAGCTTTTTGTTGTCCCACGAGGATTTGAACCTCGACAGACAGTACCAAAAACTGTAGTGCTACCGTTACACTATGGGACAAAAATCATTTTTTTCAAAATGAAATGCAAAGATATTTTAATATTTTCATTTTAACAAAAAAAATCTTGATTTTTTATATTATTTTTTAATAAAATCTGATTTTTACAATAAAGAATATTATTCTTTAGAACTAAATATTATCATTAACTAAATGTTAACAACATAAAAATCAAGGTCTTTATAAAGTTAAAATTTAACTTTCCACCTTTTAAAAGTATTATGTAAGCCTGCAAATATTATTATGAGAATCTAAATTTTCATCATATACTTTTTTGTTATTAAAATAGCTTAATCTCTTTAATTTCAGTTATTTTTACCAGGTTGATTCACTACAGCAATTGTGGGGGCTTTTGTATACCAAATCAGTTTTTATATACTTAAAATCTTTGCTCTTAAAATTTATCTTTTTTTTATTCTCTGATTTATCCGGAATAATGCAATTGCCAAAAGGAATGATAAATATTATATATTTTTATTCTAAAATATTACATTTGTGAATTACTATAATTATTATTCATTGGTTTTTTACGATACATAAAAATTAATAATATATGTTGATAGAAAAAATGAAAGCTTTTGATGAACCTCAAAAAGTGCAAAAACAAGGTTTGTATCCTTATTTTAGAATTATTGAATCAGAACAAGATACTGAAGTAAAAATAAAAGGAAAAGATGTTTTGATGTTCGGGTCAAATAGTTATTTAGGTCTTACAAACCACCCAAAATTGAAAGAAGCTTCAAAAAAAGCGATCGATAAATACGGATCAGGATGTGCAGGATCACGATTTTTGAACGGAACCTTGGATATTCACATAGAGTTGGAAGAAAAGATTGCGAAATTTGTCAATAAAGATGCTGCTTTGGTTTTCAGTACAGGATATCAGGTAAATCTGGGTGTGATTTCAGCATTGCCGGGAAGACATGATTTTGTAATACTTGATGAACTTGATCATGCTTGTATTTATGACGGTGCCAGATTGTCATTTGGCAGAATGAAAAAATACAAGCATAATGACATGGAATCTCTGGAAAAAGTTTTAAGCTCTCTGCCTGACAGTGAAATTAAATTACTGGTGATGGACGGTGTTTTCAGCATGGAAGGTGATATTGCAAAACTACCGGAAATAGTTGAACTGGCAAAAAAATATAAAGCAAATGTCATGGTTGATGACGCACATGGTCTTGGAGTTCTCGGAGAAAGGGGCAGAGGTACGGTCAATCATTTCGGACTTAATGATAATGTCGATCTGATAATGGGAACATTTTCAAAATCATTGGCATCCATCGGTGGTTTTATTGCTGCTGATTTTGACACGATCAATTATTTAAAGCATTATGCGAGATCATTGGTTTTCAGTGCCAGTATCGCTCCTTCAAATGCTGCAAGTGTTATCGCTGCTATTGATATTATGGAAAATGAACCGGAAAGACAGGAAAAACTTTGGAAGAATACAAATTATGCAAAAGAAAGATTAATTGATGCCGGTTTTGATACAGGTAAATCCGAAACTCCGATAATTCCTATTTTTGTAGGAAATGATCTAAAAACATTTATGTTGACAAAAATGCTTTTGGACGAAGGTGTATTTATCAATCCTGTTATATCTCCCGCAGTACCTCCGGGTGATGAATTGATCAGATTTTCTTTAATGGCAACGCATTCTATTGAACAAATCGACAGGGGTATTGACAAAATTGTAGAGATCTCAAAACAAATTGGAATTATTTAAGAAATAATGTTTTTTATAATCAAAAACCTAAGCCATGAGTATCGAAATAAAAAAAGTGGAAAACAAAAAAGATTTAAAAAAATTCATAAATTTCCCCCACGACCTTTATAAAGATGATCCTAACTATGTTCCAATGTTGGATATGGCAGCAAAAGAGCTTTTTTCAGAAAAGAAGAATCCTTTTTTTGAACATTCATCTGTTCAGAATTACCTGGCTTATAAAGATGGGAAATTAGCAGGTAGAATTTCTGCTATCAGGAACAATAATTACAATAAATACCATAACAGCAATGTCGGTTTCTGGGGATTTTTTGATGTAATCAACGATTATGAAGTTGCAAAAGCTTTATTTGATACAGCAAAAAAATGGAATCAGGATCATGGTTTTGAAGCGATGATCGGGCCTGTAAATTTTTCAACCAATGATACCGCCGGGCTTCTGATAGAAGGATATGATATGCCTCCGATCACAGAAATGACATATAATAAACCATATTATCAGGATCTGATAGAAAAATACGGTTTCAAGAAAGATATGGATCTTTTTGCATATATGATCTATGCTGAAAATGTATCTGAAAAATCTGTTAAATTGGCTGATCTGATACAAAAAAGACTTGAAAAAAAAGGTATTACTATCAGACAGATAAATATGAAAGATTTCAAAAATGAAGTTGCCAAAATAAAAGAAGTTTACAATAAAGCCTGGGAAAAAAATTGGGGTTTTGTTCCTGCTACAGATAAGGAATTTGAATTTCTTGCAGAAGGATTAAAAATGATAGTAAACCCACAATATGCATTGGTTGCCGAACATGAAGGGAAATTTGTCGGTTTTGCTCTTACAATCCCTAATATCAATGAAATAACCATTAATTTCAAAAGAGGGAAATTGTTTCCGTTCAATATCTTTAAACTCCTGATGAAGAAAAACAAAACTAAATATGTCAGAATTATCACACTCGGGGTAATCGAGGGATACAGAAAACTGGGAATTGAGGCGGTTTTCTTTGCCAGAATAATAGAATCAGCGAAAAAGAATAATATTATCGGTGGTGAAGCTTCGTGGATTTTGGAAAATAATGAAATGATGAATATGGCTGCAGAGAAACTTCACGGGGAAAAATATAAAACATATCGCATATACAGAAAAGACATATAAAAATTGTTGACACTTAATCATTCCAAATTTTGATATGAGTAAAAATTACCGGCTTAGTGCAGTTGATCTTGTGAATTTCATTTATTGGCTTTTTATGGTCTTTTTCTATTTGTTTGCATTCAGGGAAGTAAAAGAAAAAATTTATGGATTTGTGCTTTTAAGTTTTTTAATGATCTTTGAGATATTCATAATCAAATACAGGAATATCAAAACCAACAACAATTTTACAAAACTTTTGCATCTCTTATATCCTGCTATATTTTTAATCTTTGTTTTTGATAGTATTCATATTTCCCTGCCATATATAAATCCCAACATTTATGATGAAGCTCTTGCAAATATCGATTATAATTTACTTGGATTTCATCCCACAGTGGCTATTGAAAAAATAATAAATCCATATCTCACGGAATTAATGTATTACCTATATTTATTTTATTTCTTTATGCCATTTATTATAATAGCATATTTATTTAGAAAAAAGATGTTTCGTGAACTTGACAAAACCGTTTTATTTTTAATAATGACCTTTTACGGTTCATATTTATTATATTTTGCATTTCCGGCTTTAGGACCACGATTTTATCAGCCTTTGGTAGCTTTACAAACCGTCCCTTTGAAAGGAATACTATTTACAGATACAATAAGAAATACCATTTCAATGTTGGAACACAATAAATTTGATGCTTTCCCAAGTTTGCATGCAGCTGTTTCTCTATCTGTCTTAATTGCAATAGCAAAATATAGAAAAAAATGGTTATATTTGTTCATTCCAATAGTTACAGGAATTTTTATATCTTTGATCTATTGCCGGTATCATTATTTTATAGATATAATAGGTGGTGTTGTCTGGACATTTATTTGCTATTTTTTAGTAGAAAAATATTACGATAAATTTTATCCTAAATATTTCGCCCCATATTACTCAGACCAAGTTTAAATATTATGCTGAAAAACTTTAAATTAGATTATAATAAAAAGGATATACACTACTATATAATATTGTTAAGTGCTCCGGTATTATTGACTATTTACAGATATCACGGATATCCCGGAACTTTTGATCCTTTTATCAATTTTGACTTTCCGGAAGATCAGGTCATCAGAATAAATCAGTTTATTATATTTTTTATTTTGACATTTATTATTCCGGCATTGTATATTAAGCTTGCAATGAAACAAAAACTGACCGCTTTTGGATTAGGAGCAGGAGATATTAAAACCGGTCTAATCTCATTAATTTTGATCCCGTTAATCGTTTTGCCTTCTATATATTTCGGAGCTAAAATGCCGGAATTACAAACAGAATATCCACTTGCCAAAAGTTTGCTTCACGATCAATCCAATCTTTTAGTATATGAATTGGCTTATTTGATATTTTACTATATCGCCTGGGAATTCTTTTTCAGAGGATTTATTTTATTTGGGCTAAAAGATAAGTTTGGAGCTATAAATGCTATTTTAATACAAACTATTTCATCCTGCCTTGTTCATATTGATAAACCCGAAGGAGAAATTATAGGTTCGATTATTGCAGGTATTATTCTCGGTATAATAGCTTTGAGAACAAGATCTATATGGTATGTGGTAATATTGCATGCAGCAATTGGAATTTTGACTGACCTGTTTATTATTTACGGATAAAAAAGAAAAAGATGGAAAATATACTCGTTACCGGAGCAAACGGATTTATAGGAAGCAATTTGGTAAAAAGACTTGTAGAAAATGGAAACACCGTGACAAGCATGGTCAGAAAAACATCAGATCTCACATTTCTGGAAGGAATAAATACCCAAATAATCTATGGAGATATAAATGATACGGGAAGTCTTGAAAAAGCGGTTCAGGGTATAGATAAAGTTTATCATGTTGCAGGTCTTGCAGCTGATTGGGGTCCTTATGAAATATTTGAAAAAATAAATTTACAGGGCACCAAAAACATTGCAAATATTGCATATAAAAATAATATAAAAAAACTGATTTACATCAGTACGGTTGCTTTTCACGGATTCGGAAAAACCAATATGACCGAAGAGTCCGAGGTAAGTAAAAATTTGATACCGTATTCAAAAACAAAATATCTGGCTGAAAAATGGCTTTGGGAATTCA
>JALVEG010000457.1 GCA_027031145.1 Saprospiraceae bacterium
AACAACCGGAAAAGATTTATCTTCTGCCTGCATATACTCCATGGCAACGGCAATTATCCTTTTATCTACCAATTTTTGTAAATATTCTTTTGTCGTAACAGGAAATTGCAACGGGGAAACCAATACTTGTCCTGAATGAAAAAAATCAAGTTCATCCAATGTAGGCGGTACGACTTTTAATACTATATCACATTCAAAAACCCTTTTTTTACTTTCCGTTATTTCTGCTCCGGCTTCACTATATTCATTATCGCTGTAAAAAGATTTTTCACCTGCACCGGACTCTAAAATTACTTTATGTCCATGCAAGGTAAGATTATGAACTGACGATGGTACAAGGGAAACCCTGTTTTCCTGAAATAATGTCTCTTTGGGAATCCCGATTACAAGTTTTCTGCTTCCTGAAGGAATTTTCAGAGGACTTTCTTTAACCAATAAATGGGCTTTGGGAAATACGGATGAGAAAAAATTTTCAGGATTGCTCATAAAAAAATCAATTTTCGTTTTTCAAAATTATAATTTTTCTCTTAAAATCATCTAAAATCTCTATATTTATTTCAAAATACTCTTCAGGACTTATATTTTCTATCAATTCTGGCCATTCGACAAAACAATAATTACTATTATAGAGATAATCTTCTATTCCAAGATCAATTGCTTCCTCTATATCTTCCAGTCTATATAAGTCAATGTGATAAATTTCGCCTTGTGATGAATTATAAATATTTACCAGGGCAAAACTGGGACTTACAACCTGATCCGGTGAGCCCAAAATTACAGCTATTTTTTGGATCAAAGTTGTTTTTCCTGCACCCAAATTACCTTTTAGATAAAAAAGATTGTATTTGGATTCCAGTTTGGATATAAACTTTGCCACTTCGTCCAATTCATCAATACCGTTTATAATATATTCTTTTGCTATCATAATTTTTTAATCCCTTGTACTGAAATTCATTCATGTATAAAAATTATAATATCACTCGTTACAATTTTGTCCACTCATACCCTATTATATTTCTTTTTTCACGGCTAAATTCAATACCGATAAGATAAATATCATTAAAGTCCTGATATTTTTCCCAATATCTTTTTTCCTTGATTTGTTTTAAAGCATTGCCTGTTGCTTTTTCAGTCAGTTTAAATTCAAAAATAAACACCTTGTCTTCGAGTTTGGCTGACAAATCCATTCTACCGAGATTGGTAGTATCTTCAGGGATGATATCCAAACCGATACTTGCAAGGTATGCATAAACAACACTTCCATAATAACCCTCATATTCGTAAAGCTTACTATTGATGAAATTAGTATAAGAAATGGAGGCAAACAGAGTAAAAAGAGCATCTCTGAATCCATCCAAGTTAGCATTTCGCAGCATATTCAGCAAGTTTTTTTGATGTTTTAGCTTTTCTGTTGTTTGTTTTGTCAAATAAGTAATAAAGAGGTTATTTAACGATATACTTATTTCTTTATTTGGAATACTCAATTTGTACTCTATTCCAAAGAAATCTTCAATCCTTTCGGTAATTGTCAAATAACCTGTTTGCCATAGCAATGCTACTAATTCTATTCTATCAACATCAAAAGTATTTAATATTTCTTCATTTGCCGTGAAATTTTCCAATTCCGGAATATAATAATTCTGAATTTTCAGCATATCGATAAGAAATGAAGGATTACCTGTTTCCCACCAATAATTTCTAAACCTATAATTTTTATCAATAAATAAAAGTATGTCAAACGGGTTATACACTTTATCCCCAAGATAATTGTATCCATTGTACCATTTTTTGACTTTCTCCATATCAACTCCTCGCAAATGCTCTTCAAAAACAGTTAATAAATCGTTATGTGTATAACCGCAAATAGTTGCATATTTTTCATCCAGTGTAATATCATTAAGGTTATTTAATCCGCTAAACAAATTCATTTTGGAAAATTTGCTAACTCCCGTGATAAATACAAATTGGATAAATGCATCATTATCTTTAATCACTCCGTAAAAGTCTTTCATAACATCCCTCATTTCACGTGCAACTTCTTTGTCTGTAATATTATCAAGGATAGGTTTATCGTATTCATCGATAAGAACGACTACTTTTTGATTATATTTTTCATAAGCTGAAACCAATAAATGTTCGAAACACTGCTTTGGTTTTAGATTATCTTTGCATTTTATACCTAAGTCTCTTTCTGTTTTTTTTAAAATCCATAATAAGTTTTCCGACAAATCC
>JALVEG010000458.1 GCA_027031145.1 Saprospiraceae bacterium
TAATCCTGTGTTAGAAAACCAGGTTTTTTATTCAGTGCTGATTCCCATTTTTCAGTAATTGTCATTATACCGAGTCTTAATTCGGATACGGGTCTTGTATATGTCAATGGCAAGAGTTCTTTCCATTCTTCACCGTCAAATAAGATAATGTTCATAATTTAATGTTTTTTTATTCTGTCATCCATTCTTTGATCTTATGAATAACTAATTTTTTTTGTTCTTCCGGCAAATTCATTATCCTTGTTCTATGAGAACCGCCTTTTTTTATGATTTTAATGGAATTTGTGTCATAAGAAAGTTGAACGGAAGTCGATCCCCACGGGTCATTGCCACCTACAATGAATATCATATTTTCTGCATTATGACGGATAAAACAATCAATTTTTCTATGAGATTCGGGATTGTATTTTACATTTATCCCCGTAGGATAGGTGAAAACGAATATTACATTTGAATCGAAACTTATCCATTTTTTAAAAGGAGTAATATCGTATCCATACATACCTATTTCACTCATTGCCTGATAGAAAAACGGTTGCATTAGATTAATTCCCTGATCAGAAATCCAATCTAATGTAGAAACATTTATCAATTCCATCAATTTAATTTCAGGAGATGAATCAATGTCAGGGATAGAACTGCAATTATGTCCCCATTGCCAAAATGCAAATGAAAATTCCAGTACCAATAGTTCATAACCTTTTTCTATTCCGCCTACTTTATTATAAGTTTGATTTTCAAGAGAAGCAAAATCTTTAAAATATTTAATAAATTTTGTTTTATTTTTTAATAAATCAATCTGAAATTCCTTTATTTTTTTTCTACATTCAGGACTACCGACATTTTCAAGGAATTTATACACGCGTTTTTCTTCTGTTGAAAAATTCAAAGGGGCAACAACCGGAACCGTCACATATACATCATCAGGATAAAAATATTTGTAGTAAATCGACGTCTGTCCACCCTTGCTTATTCCGGTGCTCAACCATTTTTTCTTATAAATATGTTTCAAAATATTCGTTATATGATGCAAATCCGCAGCGGCATTCTTAATATTCAAATATTTCCAGTCAAAAACTGAAGTATCGGGAACAGAAGGAGGGAAAAATCTATGCTCCACAACAATTTGATTGGCATTTAAAATATCGGTTATTTCATTTGAATATTCGGGGTCGTTGCCTGAGAATGACCAATATCCATTTGTAACCAAAACCACATTTTTATTAATATCTTTATGCGAAAGAAAAACCCTTTGCTTAAATGTTTTTCCATCGGGATTGGTATGGTCAAGGTCTTGAACTACCCATAAAAGATATCGTTGGTTAAATTTCCTTCCCTTATCTAAAACTTCATAGGTGAAATTATATATTTTGGAAAGGGAATCCAGATCTTTTTGAATATTCTGAGCTATGTTGGCATGAATAATACTTAAAAAGAAAAAGAAACTTATTATAACTTTATTCATGTGTTTAAATTTTTATATTTCCTAAGCACCCTGCTTGGGTAGATCATTTTCACGAAATTAAAAAGTTTTTATCATTTTTTGTTAACAGAATAAAATTATTTCTATATTTGCGTCATAATTGTGAATTATTATTTAAACACATGACTATAAATACAAGATATTGGTGGCTTTTACTTTATTCGATAACCGGGTAGAGAAGGCTGTTAATTTTGTATATAGAAAAAGCTTATCGGAAACCCCGGTAAGCTTTTTTATTTTAATACGGGCACGAAGCGAACATGAATTTTATTGAAAAAAAAATAAACACATGAAATATAAAGTTGAGTTTAAAAAATATCAGGCAGATACAGTGACACCTGTAAGTGTTTTTCTGAAATTGAGAGACAGATATATAAATCCTCTGCTTCTGGAGAGTTCGGATTACAACAGCAATAAAAACAGTTTTACTTTTATTGCGTTGGAACCTCTTGAGTTTATTTCAATAGCAAATAATGTAATTACAATAAATAACAAAAAAAAACAAATTATAGAAAACAGTCAGGTCAAGGAAGAGTTGAAAAAATTCATTGATTCAATTAAGGTTGAACAAACGGAAGATACCGTACAATTTAATGGATTATATGGATATACAGGATTTGAAGCTGTAAAATATTTTGATACCTTAAAATTTGATAAAAAACTCGGGAGTGATAGCATTCCTGATATGCATTATTCTTTTTACAGGTATATTATTGCCATAAATCATTTCAATGATGATCTGATAATA
>JALVEG010000459.1 GCA_027031145.1 Saprospiraceae bacterium
ATTCCTACAACTTCTGAAGGAGTTAAGTATTGGTAGGCGATAAACCCTCCTATAATAGTGCCTGTAAGAAATAGTAAGTTCCAAGAGTTTTTTTTCCAATCAAATTTAAAAAAATCTACGAGTTTACCAGCACCTCCTATGGCACAAAAAGTTTCTAAGTTAGAAGAAATACCAAGTCTTTTTCCAAAATAGAAAAGAAAAAATGTGACTAGAGCAATAAGAGGTCCAGCTACATACCAAGGGTAAGGTTGTAAGAAAATTTCCACAGTTGCAATTTTATAGATTAGTGATATATATTATTATTTGTTTTCTTTACAACAAACAAATTGAGGGATAAATATACTCATGTAACAAAAGTTACAAAGTAACAAAAGTTACAAAGTAACAAATAAATGGTTTGCTTCAAAGAAAGAAAGAGTGTGCTAAATAGAAGAGTTAAGCTTGATAAAATTTCGATTAAGATGTATAATGCCTTGATTTTCAAGTTTTTTTAATAACCTAGAAATAACAACTCTTGAAGTGTGTAACTCATAAGCAATTTCTTGGTGGGTACTTTTAATAATATGATCTTTTGTAATTGCAGCTTTGTCTTTAAGGTATTTTAACAGGCGTTTATCCATCTTTAAAAAGGCAATACTATCTATGGTTTCAAGCATTTCCATAAGCCTATTGTGATAACTTTGAAACACAAAATTTCGCCAACTTTTATATTTTCCAGTCCATTCTTCCATTTTTTGTATGGGTACCATAATAAGTTTGGTGTCTAATTCTGCAATGGCTCTAATTTCACTTTTTTTATCTCCTAAACAACAACTCAATGTCATAGCACAAGTGTCTCCACTTTCTAAAAAATAAAGTAATAATTCATCACCATCATCATCATCTCGTAGTATTTTTATAGCACCTTCTACTAGGAGCGGCATTGACCTGATGTATTGCCCAATCTCAATTAACGTAAAGCCTTCTGGAATTTCTTTAAAAGTTCCTACTTGGTTAATTTCATCTAGGAGAGCATCTTCAAATAGGTGTCCGTAATTATTTTTTAGTAGTTGAATCACTTGGGGAAGTTACAAAATTTTTCTTTAATGCATTTTTATCATAATGAATAAAAAAATTAATCCAAATAATTTTTGATAGTGCATACATTAAAGGTGATAACACAATTAGTGAGATAAAAATTGTAAGTAATAATGCTCCAGGACCAGCTTCTGGAAAAAAGAGTAGTTTTAGAACCCAAATAGTTACAAATAGTGCTACTCCTAAGGCATAAACAACATAATAAGATCCTGTGAAAAAACTGGTTTCTATAGAATATTTTAGTCCACACTTATCACACTTTTCTTTTACTTGTCCCATAGTAGAGAATTTGTATGGATGGCCTTTATAAAAATCTCCTTCATGACATCGAGGACATTTCATTCTAAAAATACTGTAGAGTTTTGTTCCTTTACCTATCATATTCTATTTTTTTTACAAAAGTATAGGGTAAAATAGTGAAAAAGTGTAACAATAGTTACTTTAAAAAAACAATGCTTTTAATTCAGTTGCTTCTTTAGGATTCAGCTTTCCTGCAATAACAAGGCTGAGTTGTTTTCTGCGTAGGGCAGCATCATAACGTTCTTTTTCTAAGTCTGTTTCTGGAATTAAGGGTGGTACAGGCACTGGTTGTCCCATTTCATCTACAGCTACAAAGGTGTAAATACCTTCATTAGATTTGCTTCTTACGCCACTTTCTCTATCTTCAATCCAAACGTCCATAACAACTTCCATAGAACTTTTAAAAGCACGAGAGAGTTTAGCCTCAATAGTAACAACACTCCCAAGAGGAATCATTTTAGTAAATGCTACATTATTAATTGATACGGTGGTTACTATTCTTCTACTATGTCGTCTAGCAGCTATACTGGCCGCTCTGTCCATTCGTGCTAATAACTCACCACCAAACATATTGCCTATTGGGTTGGTTTCGCTTGGTAAAACAATATCGGTAATAATGGTATAAGAATCCTTTGGATTTTTGGAAATCATAGAACATTTAAATGGATTAATTAACTTGTTTGATTAGCAACCAAGCGTCTTTATTCTCAATTTGTTTTATTTTTCTTAAAAACGTAGTAGCCTCTTTTCTATTTTCAAAACTTTGATAAGCCACCTGGTGCAATCCATATTTATTTTTGCCTAATAGTGTTGCCGAATACCCTTTCTTTGCGAGTTGGTTT
>JALVEG010000460.1 GCA_027031145.1 Saprospiraceae bacterium
TTCGTGATTTGAAAAATCATAATCCCTGTGCTAAATCTTCAAAAACGATGAAATTGGGTGGTTTTCTGGCAGACACTATATAATAATGCTAACCTAAAGAACTTATCAGGTCTGGACAATCTCACTTCTATTGATGGGGATCTTTATATACGATCTAACGCAATCCTTACGAGCTTATCCGGTTTAGATAATTTAACTTCTATTGGAGGAGGCGTTGATATATTTGAAAACAATTCTTTACCGAACTTAACAGGCTTGAACAATCTCAATTCTATTGGGAAAGACTTAGGCATAAAGAATAATAGAGTCTTAACTAGTTTATTAGGATTGGAGAACCTAATTTCCATTGGAGGAAGCCTTTATATAGGGGATATTTCGAGAGAGAATGATGCCCTTACAAGTTTAACAGGTTTGAATAACCTCAAATCTACTGGTGGAGACATTAGGATAACTAATAATACTGCCTTAACTAGCTTATCAGGTTTAGATAATCTCACATCTATTGGAGGGTACCTCGAGATAGGTAGTAATACGACCTTAACGAACTTATCAGGATTAGACAAGCTCACTTCTATTGGAGGATACATTAATATTAATAGTAACGTTTCCCTAATGAATTTATCAGGATTAGACAACCTCACTTCTGTTGGGGAACACCTCGAAATACATGGTAACGATGCCTTACAAAACTTAACAGGATTAGACAAGCTCACTAAAATTATGGGATACCTAAATATATCAGATAATAATGCATTGACAAGTTTATCGGGGATTCAAAATATCAATCCTTTAACAATTGAATCACAATATGATACTTATAAAGATCTTGATATTAACGCTAACATAAATCTCTCTGAATGCAAAGTAAAAAGTATATGCGATTTTCTTGATTTACCAGATAAAACCATCGATATTAATTATAATATGTCCGGGTGCAATAGTGAAACAGAAATTAAAAACACCTGTCAAGGTACACCTTTATGCTCAAATCTCATAAATCCAAAAAACGGTTCCTCCGATATAGATATCACTACCCACCTTTCCTGGTCAGTATCTACAAACGCCAACGGTTACAAACTTACAGCAGGTACTTCATCGGGAGGAACAGATATAGAAGATAATACAGATGTAGGTAATGTTACCACTTATTATCTGGCAGATTTACCGTATAATAGTAATATCTATGTAACTATAACACCATACAATGAATCCGGGAATGCCATAGGATGTACCGAAGTAAGGTTTAGCACTAAAAAAGTCACCCACAATAATCAACATTGAATATCGAAATATCAATATTTATCCAAATCCAACTAAAGATAATTTCATCATTGACTTTAGCAACTCAAAACTAAATCAAGCGGAGATCATATTGTTCGATATATCAGGCAAGATATTATTACAATTAGAAAAACAATCAAAAAACAGAATTCTGAAAGTGAATTCAGAAGTTCTAAACTCAGGTTTGTATATAATCAGAATAAAATCAGCAAAATCAGGAACTACATATAGAAAAGTGATTTTAAATAAATAGCAACGCAATAGGTATTTGGGATGTTGGCTGTTGGCTTGACCGGCAAGAGGTCAGAGACCTTTGCCTTGGAGGGTAGAACTTGATTAGCTTTGGGATACCTTTTAAAAGAATACCATTCTACAAAAAAGCGAGATCGTAAGACTCTCCCTTATCAGGAGCTTAGATATTAAAAACTATATTTACCCCTTCAAATACTGCCCGGTGTAAGACCTCTTACAATTTATCAAATCCTCTACCCTGCCCTGAAATACAAGATTTCCCCCTTTATCTCCTCCTTCGGGTCCAAGATCAATAACCCAGTCTGCTGCCCGTACAACATCCAAATTATGCTCTATCACCAGTACGGTATGTCCTCTTTCCACTAAAGCATTTAATGAATCCAGAAGTTTTGCTACATCTTGGTAATGCAATCCGGTAGTTGGTTCATCAAAAATGAAAAATATATTATTGCCATCATCTTTTTTTGATAAAAATGAAGCCAGTTTTATCCTTTGAGCTTCACCACCTGAAAGGGTATTGGAAGATTGACCAAGTTTCACATATCCAAGTCCTACTTCATCAAGTGCTTTTAATCTCTTGGTTATTTCCTTATGATCATTAAAGAATATCAATGCTTCCTCAATGGTCATATCCAACACATCGGAAATATTTTTCCCTCGATATTGAACTTCCAGTATCTCCTTTTTAAATCTCTTTCCTCCACATTCATCACAGACAAGTTTTATATCAGCCAAAAACTGCATTTCGACATTTATCTCTCCTTCCCCTTTGCATGTTTCACATCTTCCGCCATCTGTATTGAATGAAAAATATCCGGGTTTATAGCCTCTGATCTTGGATAATTGCTGCAATGAAAACAATTTTCTGATATGGTCATAAGCTTTTACATAAGTTACCGGATTGGACCTTGATGATTTACCTATGGGTTTTTGATTGACATACTCGACCTGTTTGATCAGATCAACATCCCCTGATATTGCATTTACAGTCAAATTCTCATTTGATAATATTGAATTAAGACCGGGTTCAAGGATATCTTTTACCAATGTTGATTTACCACTACCAGAAACACCGGTTACAACAGTCAAAGCATTCAATGGAATTTTAACATCAATACCTTTTAAATTGTGTTTTCTTGCATTTTTTATAAAAATATTTGCTATTAGTTTTCTCTTTTGATCAGGAATATCAATGTGTTTTTTTCCGGTGAAATAAGCAGATGTCAAATTGGTTTCTCCCAGTTTCTTAAAATCATCTATTTTCCCGGAATATACAATCTCTCCACCATGAATTCCTGCAAAAGGTCCGATGTCAACGATATAATCCGCATTGGCTATGATATTTTCCTCATGTTCTACTACTATAACGGTATTTTCCAGATCTCTAAGCTTTTTCAAAACTTTTACCAAAAGATTAATATCCTTTGGATGTAACCCGATACTCGGTTCATCCAAAATATAGAGTGAATTGGTCAAATTGCTCCCTAATATTCTGGTTAGATTTATTCTTTGTGTTTCTCCCCCGCTTAATGTATTGCTCAATCTGTTCAGTGTAAGATATCCCAACCCTACATCTTTCATTATTCCCAAACGGTTTTTAATCTCTGTCAATAATCTTTTGGCGATCTTTTGATTATGTTCGGTCAATTCAAGTTTTACAAAGAAATTATACAGATCATCTATTGACATTTCCACCAATTCCATAATATTTCTGCCTGCTAATTTAACATAAGAAGCTTCCTTTCTCAATCTTCCGCCATTGCAGACATCGCAAACAGTCCTTCCTCTGTACCTCGCCAATAAAACTCTGTTTTGGATCTTATAAGATTTTGCCTGCAACTCACTAAAAAATCCCATTATCCCTCCGAAATGCTCATTTCCATTCCATAGCAGTTCTTTTTCACTTTCGGATAGATCCATATATGGTCTGTGTATAGGAAAATTTAAAAAATCCGAATGCATTATCAAATCATTTTTCCATTTTCCAAATTTATCACCATTCCAGCATGCTACTGCTCCTTCATAAACAGATTTGCTTTGATCGGGGATAACTTTATCGGGATCTATACCTATTATTCTTCCATAACCCTCGCATTTTTTGCAGGCACCAAGGGAATTATTAAAGTTGAATAATTGCGGAGTAGGAAAAATAAAACTAATACCGTCAAGTTCAAATTTATTGTTAAATTCCACCCATTCTGCCCCTGGCTTCATAATTCTGCATATTCCCATACTCTCATTGAAAGCGGTTTGTGCAGAGTCTGCTATTCTTTCCAGTGTTTCTTTATTCTCATCCGTAATAATCCTGTCAATTAAAATATTAAGCTGAGAAGCCTCTGTGCTATCAAGTGTTTTATTTATATCAAAAGGCGGATTTTCCATTAGATCTTCGATCCTGACAATCTCACCATTAAATAGAAGTCGTGGAAATCCTTTTTCCATTACATACTTCAATTCATCTTTTATTGTGCGTTTCTCATTTTTATGAAGAGGTATAAATATCAATAATTTCTCTCCCGCCGGTAATTTTTCTACATACTGTACAACATCGGTTACAGTATGTTTTTTTACAATATTTCCTGAAACAGGCGAATAAGTGATACCGATCCTTGCATACAACATCCTGAGATATTCATATATTTCGGTCATGGTACCCACAGTTGAGCGGGCATTGCCTCCAACAACCTTTTGTTCAATTGCAATAGCAGGACTCAAACCGGTGATATATTCAACTTCCGGTTTTTTCATCCTGGATAAAAACTGCCTTGCATATGATGATAAACTTTCTACATATCTTCTTTGTCCTTCTGCAAATAAAACATCCATTACCAATGATGATTTCCCCGATCCCGATACTCCCGTAACAACGATAAGATTGTTTTTGGGGATAGTCAAATCAACATTTTTCAGGTTATTTGTCGTAGCCCCTTTAACAATAATTTCCTCTGTTATTTGTAACTTTTTTGTTTCTGTCATCGTTCAATTGATATAAAACTGCAATTTTACATAATTCAAATGTCTTTTTTGTTAAAATTTAGTTAAAAGAAGAAAAAAATAGAAAAAAAACGGTCAATGATTTGATTTTTTGATTTTTTTACTTACATTTGCATAGCTAATGAGATAATTTATTTCAATTAACCTTAAAAATTATTGCCTATAGACATCATAACATCTACACTTAAATAATTAAAATACGATTTTTTATGAATAAGGATGTTATGACGTTAACCGATCAGGAACTCATTGACGAGTATATCAATGGCAATGAAAAAGCTTTCGAGATTTTACTTTCAAGACACAAAGACAAGATATATACTTCTATATATCTGTTTGTAAAAGACCAGGAGCTAGCCGAGGATATTTTTCAGGATGTATTTATTAAAATAATCAAATCTCTGAAAAAAGGAAAATACAATCATCAGGGTAAATTCCTGCAATGGGCAATGCGTATTTCTTACAATATGTGTGTTGATCATTTTAGAAAGTCAAAAAGGAGAACAAAGATTTCTCCTACCGAAACTTTTGATATTTTCGATATCCTCCAAACTCACGAAGAGAATATGGAGCAAAAGATCATTAAAAGTCAGGTACATCAAAAATTGAGAAAGGTTGTGGATAAATTACCTGATGAACAAAGAGAGGTTGTTATCCTCAGACATTATGCAGATATGAGCTTTAAGGAAATAGCAGAACTGACAAAAGTAAGCATCAATACTGCATTGGGAAGGATGAGATATGCCTTGATAAACATGAGAAAAACTATAGAGGAAGAAAATATTCAGTTGGTTTAATTTTAATACCTAATAATTTAGTATAAGTTTTGGTTTATTGACTGAAAAGGGATTGCCGGTATTGGCAATCCCTTTTTTTAGGCACAGTTTTTGATATATTAAAACTATTAATAATATAAAAATATAATATTATGATAGCTTTTACATTTTTGATCGTCCTTTTCTTGATTTTCGGATCCCGGTTGATCAATATTAACCAACCAACAAGATAATAAAACTATTTTGAAATAATAACCTGATTATGATGTAAAAGTGTATTTTATATCAGAGGTTTCCTCTTTTTTCGAAATTATTCTACAATTATTTCATCTACAAATAACCACGCAGGATGACCTGCACCCTGAGCTCCTTCCTCTATGATACCATGATTTTTTACTTTTATCTTCAAAAAACGTGCATTTGTATTTTTTAATAATCTAACAGGTACACTCATCACCTTTGACGTATTTTTGCTTTTGATTATAAGAGCACCTGCAATTGTAAAACTATAACCATCATCCGAAGCATAAATTTCTATCTCACCCGGTGGATAAATCCAGGCACCTTTATTATTGAAAAATCGCATTTTTATCCTATTGATATGCATTTTAGCACCCAAATCAATAATACCTTCAAAATCCTTTCCATTAAATCCCAGCCATTGATCATCTGCATACCTCACATCACTCCCCATAATACCATTTATTAAAGCGTTTGCACCTCCTTTATTATATTTCGGACTTGGTTCATTTATTAGTTTCATAAATTTACCGGCTGCTTTGTGCATTTTAATTTCACGTGAAAAAACAGGACCTGCCTGCTTACCTTTATAATATGTTACCGCTTTAATCTTAACACTTTTTCGAATAATTCCCGGCTCACTATAAACAGGAAATGTATTATCAGGAATCTTACCGTCCAAAGTATAATAAATAATTGATCCCGGCATTGAATTCCAAAGAGTCATTTTTACTCCGTCACCGGTATTTTCAAATTTTGCAGATATATCTCCAAGATGATTGGCAACATTGACTCCTTCTTTTTTCAATTCTTCTATATGCGGAATCAACCTTTTTAAAAAATCTTTATAATTTCTCAATTTCTGAGGTGTCCAAACTACCTCTGATAAAGCTATCGCCCGTGGATAAACCATATATTCAACCAATTCGGGAGTGGGTATATATTCTGTCCACATATTCCCCTGTGCTCCTATGATATATTTTGCTTCTTCTTTTGTAAGTTCTTTTGGTACCGGATTGTATGAATAAACTTCTTCCAATGGTGTGTATCCTCCAATAGCTAACGGCTCATCTTTATCCAATGACTGATAATGATCAAAATAACAATAATTTCCCGGAGTCATAACAACTTCATGGTGTTGTTTTGCTGCTTCAATTCCGCCTTTCTCACCTCTCCATGACATCACTGTAGCATTAGGAGCAAGTCCTCCTTCCAGTATTTCATCCCAACCTATTATTTTTTTCCCTTTGGAATTAACAAATTTTTCAATTCGCCGGATAAAATAACTTTGCAGTTCGTGTTCATCTTTCAATCCTTCTTTTTTTATTAATTCCTGACAATATTTACTTTCCTTCCATCTTGCTTTTGGAGCTTCATCACCACCGATATGAATATATTCGCCCGGAAACAATTCCATAACTTCCGACAAAACATCTTCTAAAAATTTAAAAGTTTTTTCCGTAGGACAGTAAATATCCTCGGAAACTCCCCAAATCGGCATCACGCTGAAAGGTCCTTCGGTACAGGCAAGTTCGGGATATGCTGCCAGTGCAGCCCTGCTATGACCGGGCATTTCAATTTCAGGTACGATAGTTATATGTTTTTTTGCAGCATATCTGACAATATCTTTAATCTCCTCCTGTGTATAATACCCTCCATATCTTGTTTTATCAAATCTTCGGGGAACATCACTATACCTGCCTATCATCGTACTATCCCTGTATGCTCCTATTTCCGTCAGTTTAGGATATTTTTTTATTTCAATTCTCCATCCCTGATCTTCGGTCAAATGCCAGTGAAACCTGTTGAATTTATATCTTGACATCAGGTCAATGTATTTTTTTACAAATTCAGGCGGAAAGAAATGTCTGCAAACATCCAAATGCAAACCCCTGTATTTGAATCTTGGAAAATCGGTAATTATCAAAGCCGGAATTTTATTGTCCCTGGTATCAAATTCTAAAATTTGCATCAATGTCTGTACTCCATAAAAAATTCCCGAATAAGTTTTTGCTCTGATATTAATAAATGAGTTTGTCACCTCCAGAATATATCCTTCTTCTTTGTTGATAGTACTGTCTATAGCAAAATTGATAGCATTTTCTTCAGGTGATTCCTTTACAATTATCCCTTTCAAAGGAAAAGAAAATTTAGTATTCAGAAGTTCCATAAAAGTAGCAACTTCAGTATTTTCCTCTTTGTAAGCAAAATTTGTAAATTTATTCACTTCAAAATACCCTTTCAAATCAATAATACTAACAGGTTTGGGTATAATATGATAAAACCTGTTTTCACTTGAACTAACTGAAATTTTTTTCCCCGAATTGCAGGAAAGTCCGATAACCGACATAACTATGAAGAAAATAATGTTTTTCATAAATAGCAATTTAATATTAAGACACTTTAAATTTTATTATCAAAAGCTTGCAAAATGCTTTTTGTTGCTTCAAAAAAAATAGAAACTCATATTATCACAAAAGTAATAAAATGTCTCTTTTATCAACAAAATAAGAGAAGATAAATAAAAAGTGACTGCTCAATTTCTATGGATAATCAGTTTAAAGATTTTGTTTTTATTTTCGATTTTCAATAAATATATTCCGGTTTCCAGATTTGAAACATCCATCTTTTCATCAGAATCTGTTTCTTTTGATTCTAATAATTCTCCCTGCATGGAATAAATGTAAATTTTTAACTTTTCTCCTGCATCCTGATTTAAAAATGAAATGTAATTTGTTGCAGGGTTGGGAAATAACACGATATTATTATCATTGCTAACTGCTATACTATTTGTATTAAATTTTGACCAAAAAAATGTATATTGCTCATAAGAAAGATAATGAAAATTGTAATAGTCTTCATATTATGAAAATTGTGTTTGTTTTATTATAACGAAAAAAAAAAGAGTTATGTTTCAGAAAAATATCATTGCTTATTACTTCGCAAACTGTAACTACTCAGGTTGCTTGTTTTTGAGTTTTATCCCGATTAATAACTCCTTAGCAATTATAAATAAAATACAATTGTTGATTTTTTTACATGAAGTTGAAATTAATAGTGTTACTTTGTGTACTTAGTGGCTTTGTGTCTATTTTAGTTTATTGAGATTTTAGACACAAAGGCACAAAGAG
>JALVEG010000461.1 GCA_027031145.1 Saprospiraceae bacterium
AGACACTATTTATCCTCCTTGTCATTTTTATAATAGCATGTAATAGAGATGACAATAATCCACCCGATGATAATGATAATACCGTAACCACTGAGGCTAAAATCGGTATTAATGGTGGAGTTTTAAATTCAGATGATTTTGAAATTACGGTACCGGCAGAAGCTTTTGAAAATGATCAAAATATTAAGCTCATAGCAAAAGAAAATAATGATACCGGATTCGACAATATCGTTTCAAAGATATATACTTTGGAAGGTTTGCCGAAAAATATATTGAAGGAACTAAAAGTAAAGATAAAATACAACGGTACTCTTAGCGGGGAGACCTTTATTGCGCTCGGAGAAACAAATTTCATTTCTAGTTTGGCTAAAGAAAATACCGCTTATAGACTGTTGGATGCCGTTGATTCATCGGGTTATTTGATTTGTACTATTCCCAAAACGGAGAACAATTCAAAAAGCGGAGGAGGGTTGGTATTTAGAAGTGATAATTTTTCAATAGGATTGCTTGCCGTCTCCGGATACATGACTTATAAAAGCGAAAATGGACATTTCAAAATAAAATTTCCTATCAGATACGAAGAATATATTTATGATCTCGGACGATATCTTGAAAATGCATACAGCAAGTTCAGGGATATCGGGTTCAGTTATGCAAACAGGACAAAATGGCCTGTAAGTGTAACAGTCAAAGGACTGGCTAATGATATTTTCGGGTATTCGGCTTGTTCCGTTTGGGGTGATAATTACGGATATATGGAATTCAATCAAAATAAATTGAGCAATTCCGGAGAGATAAAAGTTTCGGCAGGACACGAATTTTTTCATTTGGTGCAGGCACTTTACGATCCGCGCAACAGATATTCCAAAGCAAAATTTCAGTCTCCATATCTTTGGTTGGATGAGGCATGTGCAGTAAGGTCAGAGTCTTTTTTCAGTGACAATTCCGATTATGTATCTCCCAATTTCAGCCAAAATGCCAATATGATACTAAAAGGAGCAAAAAATTATTCCGGTAGTGCAGAACAAGTTCAGAATTACGGTTACGGGATGTCTGCATTTATTAAATATTTGACAGACAAATACAATGATGGGATAATGGTAAAAATATATGATAAAATATATGATGGCAGCGGTACTTTTGATGCTATTGATGTTGCTATTCCGCTTGAAACGGACTTGGTATGGAATTGGTTTATAAAGAAGTTGTTTTCTTTTGAAATATATAAAGAAAGCGGAAAGTGGTCAAAATCCTGGCTCAGTTCGTATGCCAAACAAAACAAAAGAAAATTCACTATAAATTCCGATGCAGATACTGTATTCAAATATACCGGAAAAATACCTCAACTATCAGCTAAAGTTTTTTCTATTGACAATAAATACGAATCTTTATCTTCAAACAGTGTTTTAAGAATAGAAGCTCCGGGCACAAATGATAATAAAATAATGGTATTTAAGGTAAATAACGATGAGAGCATTTTTCTGCAGGAAGGTAAAGATACGCTTAGTATTAACGATTTTAAAACATTAACCGAAAATCATCAATTGGTCGTATTGGTAACAAACAGAAAATTGGAAGAACCTTATACTTCCGAACAGGAAATAAAAGTGACTCTAAAGGTCTTAAGCTATTTGGATATAAAATCAATAGTATCCGAAATTGTCTTGCAAGGTACATTTACTTATCAAACTGATAACTCAAACACAGGAACATCACAATCTACACTATCCAATTTTGGAGAATATGGTGGGGATTATTACACCAATCTGAAAGAAAAAATAAGCATATTCGGAAATATTATAACTTGTAATCAAGATACCGTTTTTGACCTTAATTTTTCAAATCCAAGCTATACTATCCATGTTTCCCAAAAGAGAACCAGAACAATTGAACTTGATGATATATTAGATCCGAAAAGGATTGTTTCTTACAAATACCATTTTGTGGAAAATCAAGAGTCCAACCAACCTGATTATGAATATACGGAGAAAAACGAAACATTTATAAGCATTCAAGACATTCCGTTTTCGCACAATTTCAACAAGACTATGTACTTTAAAGCAACCGGTGATATTTCAAATCATATCAACCAATTATCTCATTCGGAAGTTACAAATGGGAAAAATTATGGTAGCGACTATACAATATCCGGAAATTTGGTAAGCTACAATATAACAGGAGGAAATATTCGTATCGGACTTGAGATGAAGTGAGAAACGGAGTGGCACAAGAGGAATTTAAAAAGCAACTATTCAGGTTGGATCACATTGAACTATTTAATATCATTTTTGAGAAGATATCTTTTCATTAATTTTTTGTGACTTGTTTGTTTGCAAAAAATACAAGAATCAAATAATAATCTTTACAATGCTTTGCATTTACCTATTATCTTTATATATTTGCTATAACAAACAAAATAATACTACGAAAGGTAATGAAAAATGAAAAGAATACAAGCAGAATTATTAAGTTTTTTAGATAACAATGGTTGGGATATTTTCTCACTGGAAATGCTTAAAAGCAAATCCAATTTAGCTCCCAATCAAATAAATGAAGCTTTACGCAGATTAATACAAAGCAAATTGATTATTAGATTGGAAAGAGGAAAATACTGCCGTCATAATTTTTCCAATGAATATGTGATAGGTAGCTTTCTTGTGAAAAATGGAGGTATCGCATATTGGACAGCTATTGATTATCACGGATTGACAGAACAGATACCCAATATTGTCTATGTTCAAACTACCCAAGCTAAGAAGAATAAATCTATATTTGGAGTAAGATATAAATTCATTCAGGTAAAAAAAGAAAAATTGGTTGGATTTAAAACTATGGGATATGGTAATCACCGATTTAAAATTACTGATATAGAAAAAACAATTATTGATAGCTTTGATATTCCTAAATATAGTGGAGGATACAACGAAATTATCAAAGCATTTAATAAAGCAAATCTAAATGCTCGAAAATTGGTAAAATATAGCAGAGCAATTGATAATATCGCCGCTGTTAAGCGAATGGCATATCTTTGTGAATTGCTTAATAAACCCAAAATGGACTATTTTATCCAATATGCTTTATCTATTAAAAATGAAAAATATAATTTATTCGAAAATGATGGAGATAATCAGGGATTAACAATAAAACGATGGAATCTTATTTTAAATATGGATAAAAGTGAAATTTTGGAAATTGCAAATTCTTAACCTATGCTTTTACAAAGTGAAATAATAAATGTTGCAAAAGCCCGGAATGTTAAAACTGCAACTATAGATAAAGACTGGGTTTTAGCACATTTTTTAAATGCAATTTTTTCAGTAGAAAATATTGAGAAAATTCTTGTATTTAAAGGAGGAACATGTTTGAAAAAATGCTATTTTGAAGATTATCGTTTCTCTGAAGACTTGGATTTTACTCTTTTAGATAAATCATTTGAAATTAATGAAAATCTTATCAATCGGATAATTAGATATGCAGAAAAGACAAGTGGTGCAAAATTCCATTTTGAACGAAAAAAGATATAAATGTTCAATGATATTGAGCAAGGATATGAATTAGAAATTAAATATTGGGGAGCAGATCATAAACCCAATCAAAAGCCGTTACCTCCTTCAAGATGGCAAACGAAAATAAAAATAGATATTAGCTTTTCAGAAAAGTTAATTACTTCACCCGTATTTAAGCCTATATTACATAATTATACTGATAAAAAAATGATTAATCAATTAGTACCTGTTTATTCTTTAATTGAAATTATTAGTGAGAAAATACGTGCACTTCTTCAAAGAAATAGACCTCGTGATATTTATGATATTTGGTTTTTATCAAATACTTTTTCCTTTAGCCAATATCAATTCATAAACGAGTTATTAAATATAAAAGCAAAAAATAAGAATATTGAAATTGCAGATTTAAATAGTTTTATTAATGAAGATAAAGGAAAAAAAATTAAAAGAGCTTGGCATAAAAGTTTAGGAGGTCATCTACCTGAATTTGAACTTCCTGATTTTGATAAAACATATCAAGAAGTCTATATATTTATCAAAAATATTTTAAATTCTTAACTAGTGCATCTTTATAAAATGAAATAAAAAAATAGAAGAGTATGGCAAATAAAATAGTCAAGGGAAAACCATTTTTGAACGATTTTCACAAGAAGAGCATAGAGGAATCAAAAAAGGCGGTAGAATCTTATCGGAAACGCTCGCACTCTTGGAAGGAAATGAAAGAACAAGCGGATTGGTTGGAAAACCGATTCAAGAAGCAAAATCAATTGAACCATAAGCCAAACACAAAGGCGTAGGGTTTGAAAATGGAGAAATAAAGGAAAAATCATATTAAAACATAAGGACTACTCACTACCACGGGTCTTTACACGTCCCGCGAGGTACACCCTTATATTTACAAATATACGACTTTTGGCTAAATTGTATTTTTATGTGCTGACAAAATAAAATTCGATAATGAAATGCTCTTATGATTAAATATTGAACACCTCCCAAAGGGACAGTATCGGCGTTCATTTCCCTCATACGTTTACCCCGCATTTCATACGGGGCTAATCATATTAAACCACTATCGTGGTTTTGCCCTCTAACGCGTATTCCCAATAAAATATATGATGACAGTTTAGCCGGAATTTGCATTTTAACATAGTGTCTGTAATTTTTTTTCAAAGAGAAAATAAAAATATCCCCGACAGGGGATAAATATGAATAGCCACCGGTGAAACCGGTGGTAAATAAGTAAGAGGGTTACAACTCCGATAGGAGTTGAATGTATATTTATCAATATTAATCATTAAGCAGGAAATAAAGATTTCATCTTTCGACTAAATTCATACTTTGCTTAGCACACCAAAATATGAATTAGCCCGATTTTTATGAAAAAAAATAAAATATTTAAAAGTAGTTCTTATAAAAACTCTTTATCTTGTGCTCTATTTTCAGAATCATAGTTTTTCTGAATAATATTATATTAAATGTAACTGATCAGGTGAAATCATTTTGATTGAAAAACTCTTTTTAGGTGCATTTCATTCCAAAATCACCCTGGCTGAATTGTTATAAAATAAATAATTATATGAATTCAAAATCACCTTTAAAATTAGCGGAAGTGCGTGCTATGATAAAAAAGCACGACCGCAAAAACTTGGAATTTATCATTGCACAAATGTACAAAATGATTCCTAAGGATAGAAAAATTGATAACGATGTAAACTCATTGATTGAAAATCCGGAAAAGTTTGCAAATAAATCCAAAGTATCCAAAAAAGGCAAAACAATGAGACCTTTTAACAAAGTGGAAAAAGAAGTTTTGTTTTTTGAAGATAATGCCTATGAGCAAAACTATATGGTTCCAAACCGGAGTATCAAAAAAGCCGACAGACCAAAATGGCGCTTTGTGGTTAAAAGGCTTTATAAAGAGCTGAACGAATATGCCAAACAGGAAGAATATATTCAAAAAGCTGCCGACAATTTGCTTAAGCTTTATGAGGTACTTACATACGCCTGCGGCTACTATTTGTTTAGAACTTATGATGCCTTTGAATCTGTGGGTATTGAACAAACGGTATTTTACCGGTCAATAATAGAAAAATACAACGAAACAATGGAGAGGGATGCATTTATTTCAAAATCCATTGATATCATGTTTGATAACTATTTGAATAGAAATACTCTATATTCGGACCTGATGATCTTGTTCCTTGAATATATTCAAACTCCTGATATGCTTTATCTTACCATTGATATTTCAGAAAAAAAACGACAAGAATTGGTAAAAAATAAGAAATCGACAAATTATCACTATGAATACGAAGTAAAAGAAAAACTTAATAATTATACCAAGCTGATTTTCAGGTGTTACGCTAGGTTGTACGAATTTGACAATGCGATTATCGACTACCAAAAAAATATGATTGAAAGCAGCGAAGAAGTAAAATTATATATTCTTGTCTGGCTACTTTTGGATTATAAGCAAAAAGATTTGATACTAAAAATTATTACAGAAGCAGAGAAGAAAATTTCACTTAGGGAAGGTCTTATCAAAATGAAGAATTATATTTTGGAAAATGACGAATTGCCGAAGTATATGTTTTAAATAATGTCTGCACAAAAACAGGCAGTTTTTTAATAAAACCTTGAAATTCATACTTTATCTCTTTTAATTTTATAATATATACATTACAATCAAAGTACTTTCTTGTTAAATATACATTACAAAAAACGATATATTTTGATTTTTTTGCTTCATTTTTAGGTATATCTTCTTATTCAATTATAAGTAACTCAGGTAGAATCATTTATTTGAAAAAACCTCTTTTTCGCCATATTTCAGCGATTTTTTTTGACGTAGCTCTACTCCCGCCTTTTTGCGGGACAAGTTATGCCTTCAAAAAATAAGCTTCATCTGGCAAAAAAATAGATTTTTTTCATTTCAAAAGCACCCTACCTGAATAGTTACAATTATAAAATATTTATTAAAAGATCACTGTATTGTAACCGAGTTTATTACACATTTTTTTTATCTACCCTTCCATCTCCCTCACGCTTATTTCCCTCATCTCAACTTTGCGTATCTTGCCTGTTACGGTCATTGGGAAATATTCTACAAATTTAATATATCTCGGTATTTTGAAATGTGCTATTTTCCCTTTGCAGAAATTGATGATCTCTTCTTGGGTGGCTTCTTCACCCTCTTTTAGCTTGATCCATGCCATAACTTCTTCTCCGTATTTATCATCGGGAACTCCTATAACCTGAACATCATTGATCTTGGGATAAGTAAACAAGAATTCCTCAATTTCTCTTGGATAGATATTTTCCCCGCCGCGTATGATCATGTCCTTTATCCTGCCGGTTATCCTGATATAGTTCTCTTCATCCATTACTGCCAGATCACCGGAATGCATCCATCCGTTTGTATCTATGGCTTCATCTGTTTTTGTGTCATCATTCCAATATTTTTTCATTACACTATATCCACGAGTGCACAATTCACCTTTTTCTCCTACAGGAACTATTTTGCCTGTAAGAGGATCTATTATTTTTATTTCAAGATGAGGATGTACTTGTCCGACGGTAGAGACCTGTTTTTCGATTGGCGTTCCCTGTTTTGTCTGTGTACTCACAGGACTTGTTTCTGTCATACCGTAAGCTATCTGAACTTCGGTCATGTGCATCCTGGTTTTGACCTGCTTCATTATTTCGATTGGACATGGTGCTCCTGCCATTATACCGGTACGAAGACTGCTTAAGTCGTACTTGTCAAATTCAGGATGGTTCAATTCGGCTATAAACATAGTAGGAACTCCATGCAAAACAGTTGCCTTATCTTTATGAACTGCTTTAAGTACTTCTCCTGCATCAAACATTTCGGAAGGATAGATCATAGCGGCGCCATGTGTTATACATCCGAGATTCCCTATCACCATCCCAAAACAATGATACAAAGGAACAGGGATGATAACTTTGTCATTTTGGGTAATATTCATTCTTTCACCTACAAAATATCCGTTGTTGAGAATATTGTGATGGCTAAGTGTTGCTCCTTTGGGAAAACCCGTAGTGCCACTGGTGAACTGGATATTTATGGGATCATCAAAATCAAGTTCTGATTGTCTCTTTTGTACTTCATCATCAGTTTGTTCAGCAGATAATTTCAGGAAATTGTTCCAGGACATTATCCCGGGAAGATTTACATTATGAAATCTTATTACCTTTTTTAAATTTGGTAGTTCTTTAGAAATTATCCCTTCGTTATTTTTTGTGTTTTCAATTTCAGGAACGACTTCCATGATCATACCGGTATAATCCATATATTTTGTTTTGTCCTGAGTGAACAAAACACTGACTCCCGCTTTTTTAAGAGCATATTTGAGTTCATGAGTTCTGTAATTTGGATTGATATTTACCAATATTGCTCCTATTTTTGCCGTAGCAAACTGCAATGATACCCATTCTACATTATTGAGTGACCAGATACCCACTCTATCCCCTTTTTTGATATCTAGAGAGAGCAGGGCTTTGGCTACTTCCATTACCTTTTTATGAAATTGCCTGTAAGTCCATTTTATTTGTTGATGATGAACTATCAAAGCAGGATTATCCGGATATTTTTCTATTATTCTATCCAGCATTTGTCCAACGGTTAATCCCAACAATGGTTTTTCGCAGGCTCCGCTTACATAACTTATACAGGGGTTCATATTTATGGATTTTATAGTGATTAAAAAACTGTTGTTGTTGTTTTGCATAGCTACCCCCCTGATGAAATATTTTTAGATTTCACAGGGCAAGCCTCAACCAACCCGCCAAATCAGAACTCTCCCCCTTATGTTTTTATTCCACTTCGTTACATAAAAAAATAGGGGGATGTAGCAACGCTCTTTTTCCCTAATATGAAAATATTTATCCAATAAATTAAGGAAATATTTCGCAGGGTAAAACCATTCTAAAAAAATGATTTTTAGATTTTTAATATGAATTTCTATAATTTTATTATACATTTTATTTAATTAATTCTTCTATAAATGAATTTATTTTATCAATGATCAGATCCGGCTTTTCTTTGTGTGGAAAATGTCCGCAATTTTCGATTAATAAATTATCTCCTTTACCCCGGATATTTTCCAAAATATCATTAACTTGTCTGATAGTTCCGTATTGATCA
>JALVEG010000462.1 GCA_027031145.1 Saprospiraceae bacterium
AAATTGCTTTTCTCGGTTGGGCATTCAAAAAAGATACAAATGATACAAGGGAATCTGCAGCGATTTATATAGCTGATACACTCATAGAAGATAAAGGGGAGATTTATGTATATGACCCGAAGGTTTCACACAAAAGGATGATGGAAGATCTGAATTATCTAAACACAAGACCATTTGCAGAGAATCAAAAACATCTTCATCCTGTGAGTGATCCTTATGAAGCGACAAAAGGAGCTTATGCAGTAGCGGTTATTACGGAATGGGATGAATTCAAGGATTATAACTGGCAAAAAATTTATGACAATATGATGAAACCCGCTTATGTTTTTGACGGAAGAAATATTTTGGATCATCAAAAATTGAAGAATATCGGATTTATAGTCAGGGCAGTTGGTAAAAGATATAAAAATAAATAGAATGAAAAATTTTGCGCTTATAGGGGCAGCGGGATATATTGCTCCAAGACATTTAAAAGCAATTAAAGATACCGGTAACAATCTCGTTGCAGCATTGGATCCTTTCGATTCTGTCGGTATAATGGACAGTTATTTTCCGAATGCCGATTTTTTTACAGAATTTGAAAGATTTGATCGCCATATAGAAAAAATAAAAAGGCAAGGAACAAATTTGGATTATGTCAGTATTTGTACCCCGAATTATCTTCACGATGCTCATATCAGATTCGGATTGAATCAAGGTGCAGACGTGATTTGTGAAAAACCGATTGTTCTCAACCCTTGGAACCTTGAAGCATTGCAGGAAAAATCCAAAGAAACCGGCAGGTCGGTTTATAATATATTGCAATTGAGATTGCATCAAAGTGTGATAGATTTAAAAAAGAAAATCGATAATAGTCCTAAAGATAAAAAATACGATATTGATTTGGCATATTTAACTTCCAGAGGTCATTGGTACTACACAAGCTGGAAGGGTTATATCAATAAATCAGGAGGAATAGCCACCAATATCGGAGTTCATTTTTTTGATATGCTCGGTTGGATATTTGGCGATGTGCAGGAAAATATAGTTCATATTCATACGCATGACAGGGCAGCCGGATATTTGGAATTTGAAAAGGCAAGGGTACGATGGTTTTTAAGCATAAATTACGATACAATACCCGAAGATGTAAAAAAGAAAGGATTAAGAACATATCGCGCTATCACTATCGGTGACGATACTTTTGAATTTAGCGGCGGATTTACCGAATTGCATACACGGAGTTATGAACATATATTGTCCGGAAAAGGCTTTTTGCTGGAAGATGCCAAACAAGCTATCAATATCGTCTATGATATCAGACATCAACAACCGGTAGGATTGAAAGGAGATTATCATCCGTTTGCAAAATTGCCTTTGGCTAAACATCCTTTCACTGTTTGATCACCCATTTTGTAACACCTGTATTACAAATTTTACCCGATTTTGTTAACTCCGGATAACAAAATGCATTGATTATTGTTATTTTTGGATAACAATTTCAGAACACCTATCTCTTCTGAAGAATTAAGATGACACTAATGGGATAGATTTTAAAAAGCCACGAATGCACGAATAATAAAATGCAAAAACGATAATAACAATTATTCCCTCTGTGGATGTTTGGTTTTTTGTATTAACCTGCTTTATTTGGGTGTTAATACCTATCATTTTTCTTACATATATAACGCATTTATTTACAAACATTATTATATTTGCATATTCTGATATATTATAGTTGTATATCGGAAAATGTGATCTATTCACATTGGTTGATTATCAATGACTTGCCGTTTTCCAATGGGACTGACGGTCGGCGAAGCCGTGTAAATTAATAACTAATAAAAGTATTTTATGACAATAAGTAATAATAAAACTGTACTTATTACCGGTGCTGCCGGATTTTTAGGGTCACATCTTTGCGACCGGTTTATCAAAGAGGGCTATAAAGTGTATGGGATGGATAATTTGCTTACAGGTAGTATGGACAATATTGCCCATTTGATGCCTATGGAGAATTTCGTATTTTATCATCACGATGTCAGCAAATTTGTGCATATTCCGGGCAAATTGGATTATATTTTGCATTTTGCATCTCCTGCGTCTCCGATTGATTATCTCAAAATGCCCATTCAAACTATGAAAGTGGGCTCATTGGGAACACACAATTTGTTGGGATTGGCAAAAGCAAAAAAAGCCAGAATGCTAATCGCTTCCACT
>JALVEG010000463.1 GCA_027031145.1 Saprospiraceae bacterium
ATAAAGAAAAAAATCGTTTCATTGTTATAAAATTTAATAATTAATTAATCACAAAAAATGTTTCATTCTTACAGACGTTATAGTGAAGCAAAAAGGTTGGAAAAATCAATAAATTTTTATCATTATGTCTAAACAAATTTTAATAACCGGATCAACAGACGGAATAGGAAAAGCTACAGCTACTCATCTGGCAAAAGAAGGTCATCATATAATTGTTCATGGCAGAAACAGTAATAAAGCAACTGATACTGCTGAAGAGATAAAAATAAAAACCGGTAATAATAATATTGATACTCTCTCTTTAGATTTTTCTTCTCTGGCAGAAGTTCAAGATGCAAGCAAATCTTTATTGGAAAAATTTGATCATATTGATGTTTTGATCAATAATGCTGCGGTTATTACTCCTGAATACACGGAAAGTAAAGATGGAATGGAATTGACTTTTCAGGTAAATTATCTTGCACCGTTTTTATTGACTCTAAATCTATTGCCATTATTAAAAATAAAACCCGGTTCACAAATAATCAATATTGCTTCAATTGCACATGCTGAAAATATCGATTTTGATAATATCTTAAATCTCAAATATTTTGATCCTTATTCCGCTTATGAAATTTCCAAATTGGGTAATATTTTATTTACCTATAAACTGGCAAGAGATCTGAAAAATGAAAAAATTGCCGTAAATTGTCTTCATCCCGGTGTCATAAGCACAAAATTACTACATGTGTTGTGGTCAGGAGGTGCTCCTGTTGAAAATGCTGTAGGAGTAATTAAAAATACAATGCTGCAGGCAGAAAAAAATAATATTACAGGCAAGTTTTTTACCGGTAATTCACCTTCCCGGTCTTCTGCTGTTTCCTATGATGAAATAATTCAGCAAAAAATGTGGGATTATTCTATGGAATTGTTAAAGTATCTACTCAGGTAGGGTGCTTTTGAAATGAAAAAATTCAATTTTTTTGCTAGATGAAGCTCATTTTTTGAAGGCATAGTGGAGCTACGTCAAAAAAAATAGCTGAAATATTGCAAAAAAAGTGTTTTTTTCAATCAAAATGATTCTACCTGAGTAGATACTATTAAAATCCAGAGGAATAATTCCTGGTAAATTCTAATAAAAACATCTTGAATATCGTTGGAATAATATGAAGAGTATCGTAATTTATATTCTGCATTCTTTGTTGTTATTTTCAAATATCCTTTATTCCCAGGATACTTTGAATAAACCTGTTGTTGCTCTGGTTCTAAGCGGGGGAACAGCTAAGGGACTTTCTCATATCGGAGTGATAAAAACACTGGAAGAAATTGGTATAAAGCCGGATATTATTGTTGGCACAAGTATGGGAAGTATTGTTGGGGGATTGTATTCCATGGGATATTCAACTGAAGATCTGGAAAAAATTGCCCTTAATACAGACTGGTACAAATATCTAAGCAATGACACTGACCTTCGAAAAATAAATATTGAGCAAAAAGATGAATTTTCAGATTATTTATTTGATTTTATTATAAAAAAGAAAAAACCGGATCCCGGTAAAGGGCTTGTTTACGGGCATGAACTGGAACTATACCTTAATAAGATAACTTATCCGGCTAATAAATATGATAATTTTGATCAATTTCCAATCAAATACAGGGCTATTGCCGTTGATGTTTTAAAAGCTGAAAAATATGTTTTTAAAGACGGTCCATTAGCTGTTGCTTTGCGTTCCAGTATGTCTTTACCAACGATTTTTATTCCTAAAAAATATAACGGAAAATTATTGGTTGACGGTGGAGTACTTGATAATTTCGGGGTGGATGTTGCTTTGGAAAACGGAGCGGATATAATCATTGGTTCCAATGTAGGCAGAATGAATCTTGATGAAGAACAACTTGGGTCATTTCCAAAATTATTTTGGTTGATAACCATGATAGGATCCAAACAAAATTATGATAAATACAAAGACTCGGTAGATGTGTTGATAGAACCACCTGTTTTGGATTTGGGTACACGGTTTGATAAGGCAGCGGAAATTATGAAAATAGGTTATGAAACAGCACAAAAACATAAAAAAGATCTTTTAGCAATCAAGAGAAAGTTAGATGAATATGAAAATAAACCTGTAAGAAATATAAGATTTAATAAAAATCAGGTATATCCTATTACAGATATAAATATCAACGGACTGAAAAATAAAAATTATAAAAAACAACTAACAACTTTTTTAAAGAAAAAATTGGGTAGGAGGGTTTCTCATCAAATGATAAAATCTGAAATAGATGATCTATACGGTTCCGGAGAATTTGCATATATCAATTATTCTCTTAGTAAAACACCCGGAAAAAATGAATATAAACTTATACTGAATTGTCAACAATTGCCTTTAAATACTTTCGGGGTTGGTATTCATTATTCGGATCAGGTTGATTTTGGAATTATCGGAAGTTTAACTTCAAGAAATTATCTTTTGCCAAACTCAAAATTTAATATAAAGGGAAGAGTTTCAAAATATCCTTATGTCAGTCAATATTTTACCAAATATTTTCTAGATCAAACCCGGTTTGGAATCCGGCAATCCTTTTATTATTTTAATGACCGCATCTCTATTTATGAAGGAAATAATAAATTGACTGCTTATGATAGAAATTTCATTGTCCCCGGATTTAATATTTTTGTATCTCAAACCAAAAACAGTTTAATGAATTTGGGCTACAAGTACACTTTATCATCCTACAAAGATGTTTTCAGTTATGCTTTTGAAGATGTTACAGAAAGTATATTGCAAAAAAATACTTTATTCCTTTTGTACTATTTTAATTCTATCGATGATAAATACTTTGCAACAACAGGAAATATATTTAAAGCTAAATTAAGTTATAATTTTTTTCCTGTTATTGAACAACATTTCAAAAATAATGAATATGAAGAAGAGGTATATCCTGATTATTTGAATATTCAATTCCGGTGGGAAAATTATTTTTCTTTGAACAATAACTGGACATGGGAAAATGGTATTTGCGCTGAATATTCCGGTTTATCTGATGTACCATTTATATTAAAAACCAAAACAATGGGAGGAATGTTTCCCGATAATGAATACCAGAGTTCTTTTTGGGGATTTCCCGACAATTATCTGATCACAGCAAATAAATTTGTTGTCCGGACAGGATTAAGATATCGATTTGAAAAAAATATATATTTTAGAACTTTGTTTAATTTCGGTATCTCAGACAATTGGAAATATCATTATGGAGGGGGATTTGCTGCAATTATAAAAACTCCTTTTGGTCCTGTTATTGCAGGAGTTACAAAATCATTGGAATATAAATATCCTGTAATTCATATAAATATAGGAGTGATTCAAAAATAATAACTTGCACAGCACAAGAAATTAATATTCAATCTTATCTTCTTTCTTTTTCCACCCCGTAAATACTAATTGAGCTTTGTTTCTTAATAGTTGCTCCATCGGAATTTTTCTTTTGTCAACAGGTTTTTCTATTTCCTCATAAATAAATTCATCATCAAATCCGGCATCTGCAGCATCATCTTTGGTTGCAGCAAAATATACCGTTTTGGGTCTTGCCCAGTAGATAGCGCCTAAACACATAGGACATGGTTCACAACTTGTATATATATCACAACCATCCAACTGAAACGATTTTAAATTCTTGCAGGCATCCCTGATTGCCGATATTTCTGCATGAGCTGTAGGGTCATTGTCACTGGTCACCCTGTTGCTTCCTTTCCCTATTATTTCACCGTCTTTTACTACGATTGCACCAAACGGGCCTCCTTGACCAGATTCCATACTTTTTTTAGCCAGGTCAATGGCTTTCTGCATAAAAAACTCTTTTGATTTGTGTTTTTCGTTTTTCTTCATTTTCCATATTTGACACAAAATTACCTGATTTTGATAATACTGCTATATTTATTGTGAATTTTATTTAATTGGTCCATCAATTTTATCTTGTATTTACTAAACATTGCAACTGAAAATTAAAATCTCAAGGATACCAAAGAACATCTTCAAAATCCACAACTGTATTATCTACAACCTTTATTCCTTCTGCTTCCAATAGCTTTTGCATCATATCCGGAGCAGGAAAATGATTTCTTCCTGTTAATTCTCCTTTGCGATTTACAACCCTGTGTGCAGGAACAGAAAAATCACTTGAAAAACTTTTGTTTAATGCCCAACCTACCATTCTGGCAGAGCCCAATTCAAGGTAAGTAGCTATAATACCATAAGTCGTTACTCTACCCTGAGGTATTTTCCTTGTAAGTTCATATACTTTTTGAAAATAATTGTCTTCCTTCAATTGTTATCTTTTTAGCAAATATAAATTAATCTTGAAAAGAAAATTAATATTGAATGCTTTTTTTGAATGCTTCATATTTCGTTGTCAACGGTATATCCAGGAGAAAGTTTTTTAAAAACACAGGTTATTACTGAAACGAGATTGCCACGCTTCCGCTCGCAAATTCGTAGCTCTTTTTAACCTGTGACGGTATTTGTAGGGAACTAATAAAGGGGTTGTGGTAATTTTGAAGCCAAAACAAAAAGGATGCTGGTATTTTGTATTTTTGAAACATGATTCTGCGAGCGAAGCGTGGCAGTCTTGTTTAGCTTTGGGGTAGCTTTTTTTGCAACGCTGCCTCCCCCCGATGAAACATTTCATGTGTTTCACGGGGCAAGCAGCGGGGGATTAATACACCCAAAATGAAAAAATTTTGAATTTAAACTAAATTTTGTTTTTAACTTTTAAGGTTTTAATATGTGGGGTTTATTCCCCCGCTGGCGGGGGTTAGGGGGTGGAATTTTGGGTTTTATTTAATTATTTTGAAATTCAGTTATGAATATTTCACAGAGGGGGTTGATGTGCAAAAAAAAGCAATAAAGATTATTTTGAAATAAAAGTGGAGAAAAACATAAGGGGGAGCGTAAAGCTTTTGCGGGTGGGCAGAGGGGGCAGCTGTGCAAAGAACCTGAAAATTGAAACTTCCAAACATCAAAACAAAGTCCTCTGTCAAATAAATTTAACAGTCCAAACCACCCGTTTCAAAAAACCTGAAACCTGCAACACTCCAACCTGCAACATGAAACAAAATGAGGTCTCATAAGTACGGTAGGTGTATTTCATTTTTTCGCATTGCGGGTTGGGTTCTCCTTTAGGAGTCAGAGGCGAAGGAAGGGAAAAGCGAAAAAATGAAATTCACCCGAACGGATGTTTTATTTTCTATTAAACAAATCATTAATTCGAAGCTCCTAACACTACTTCCACTTCCATCTCTTTATTATTTCTTAAAACTGTTAATTTAACCTGATCACCGGGCTTGTATTTTTCTAAAGCAAGTATCAGATCTGTGTTGTTTTTTATTTTTTTATCATCCAGAGCGATAATAATATCACCTAAACTTGAATTTGTCATCCCTTTCAATCCGGATTTGCTTGCCGGGGAACCTGGGAAAATACTGGAGATCAAAGCTCCACTCTTTATTCCAAAACCCTTTGTATAATTTTCTGCTACCATACTTACCCCGATAACAGGTCTTCTTACTTCTCCGTATTTCAATATGTCGTTTACAACCCATTTCACAACATCGACAGGTATTGCAAATCCAATGCCGGAAGAAGCCCCCGAAGGACTATAAATAGCGGAATTGACACCTATTAGTTCCCCTGAAGAATTCAAAAGCGGACCTCCGGAATTACCGGGATTTATCGCTGCATCCGTTTGAATAATATCCCTGATCGGTATTCTTGCCTGAGATTGTATTTCTCTTCCCAATGCACTGATGACACCGGTTGTCAAAGTGTGATCCAAACCAAAAGGATTTCCTATTGCCATAACAAACTGGCCTACAATAAGGTTATTGGAACTGCCTATGTTTATAGGTTTTAGTTTATCTTTTGGAGCATCGATTTTCAATACCGCAATATCTTTTTCCTTTGCAACTCCTATCAATTCTGCTTGCCAGGTTGTATGATCGCTCAAGGTTATTTCCGCTTTACCGGCATCTTTTATTACATGGTAATTGGTAACAATATGACCTTCATTGTCCCAAATAAACCCCGATCCTGTACCACGGGGAATCTCATAAACATTTCTTGACCAATAATCTCTTTGATAAACTGAGGTTGTAATAAATACAACCGACGGTGATGCCTCCTGAAATAAGGTTACAATCGCTTTTTCGTTTTGTTTGAGCAGGTCCAAAGGAGAAACCGAATTATAATTGGAATCTGTCTTTTTATCAATAAAAACAGTATCTTTTTTGTCCTGTTTAGGTACTAAATTATTATTACTTTCAACTGTTTTTACTTCCGTTAGATTATCAGCTTTTATGTCATTATTATTTTTGCAGGAATACATTATGGTAATAATCGACAACAAGATGATAATTAAAAATTTTATTCTTTTCATTTGCATTGTTTTAATACCCAATAGACGCTAAAAAGACTTAAAAAAGTATATTTTTATGTATAAATATGTTATTTTTGAATAGTTTTTAATAAATCATTTACAAAAACATTGTTGAAAATAAAATATTACCATGCCTTTTCCAAATATTAAAAATAAATACAAGCAAAAAGCCTTTTCCTCTGCTAAAAAATATGTAAAACATAAAATAGAGACAGGGGAATATCCCGAAAAAATAGATGCAAAATGCATTATAATTTGTTATAGTCCGGAAGTAATGGAATATGTTAAAGAACATTATTGGATCAAGCATATTAAAAAGTTTTATGGGGATCTGTATTTGATAAAAAACAATGAAAGTAAAATCGGGATTTTGGGAAATTTCGGTATTGGTGCACCTGCAATCACAACATTGATGGAAGAGTTGATCGTCTATGGAGTTGAAAATTTTATAACTATTGGAGAAGCAGGGGGATTGCAGGATTATCTGAAAATTAACAATATAGTTATTTGTGAAAAATCTATTAGAGACGAAGGGGTTTCTTATCATTATATTAAACCCTCAAAATACTCCTATGCGGACAAAGATCTTACTAAAAAAATTAAAAAGCTATTCAAAAAAGAGAATATTAAATTTCATACCGGCAAAGGATGGACAATAGATACTCCATACAGGGAAACTAAAAAAGAGATAGAAAAATATCAAAAAGAAGGGGTTTTAACCGCAGATATGGAAGCTTCGGCTATATTTGCCGTGGCAAAAGCTTTAAATGTAAAAGCCGCTGCGATATTTGTTGTCAGTGATAATCTGACCGGTAAAAAATGGAAACAAAAATACAATCATACACCGGAAATAATAATATCAATTTTAAATATGTTAATTAATAAACTTACCTTTTAAAGGAATATAAAATGGATGGTTTTATACGTTTTTTATCGAAATATGCCAATTGGAAATATGTTTTTGCCGGATTAATTCTTATCATTTATATCAATACCGTTTTATTTGCAAATGTACATCGACAAATGAAAATCATATCTCCGGATTCCTATGGATTTATTGATGTTCAATATGCATATACTCCTGGAAAAGCATATAAAATAATCGACAGTTACAAAGAAGAAGGAATAAAACTTTACAGAAAATCAATATTAACCATTGATACTCCGTACCCGGTTATTTACGGATTTACCTTTGCCTTGTTATTCATTTTGATGTTTAGGAAAAAATACAATTTTGAATCAAAATTCAAGTATTTTATATTGAGTCCTTTTTTTGTATCCATTTCAGATTTATTGGAAAACATGGGAATTAATACTCTTTTAAGGTATTATCCCGTTAAATTGAACTCAATAGCATATTTTACATCATTTTTTACCACATTAAAGTGGACTATTGCAGGATTGGCCTTAATATCATTTTTCTATTATTTTGTAAAATCAATTATACATAAAAGAATACGGCAATAAAATGACTAATACTACCCAGTAATACAAATACATGAAAGATAGCATGATTGAAAGGCATGGAATTTTTCAGATAAAAAATTGCTCCGATAGTATAAAACAATCCTCCCGCCAATAACCAGATAAGCCCGGGTGTTGATAAATTAACCACCAGCGGATAAACCGCTATCAAAACCAACCATCCCATAAGAACATAGATCGCTGTTGATAATTTGTCAAATCTGCCTGTATAAAAAAGTTTGAAAACAATACCCATAATAGCCAATCCCCATATTACACCAAAAAGGCTCCAACCCCAGGGACCTCTCAAAGTAACAAGGGTAAAAGGAGTATAAGTTCCGGCAATCAATACATATATAGCTGCATGATCAAAGACATTTAATCTTAATTTTAATTTTGGTTTTTTTGCAGCGTGATAGAAAGTCGATGCGGAGTATAATATCACCAGACTTGCACCATAAATACTGTAGCTCACTATATGCCATACACTTTGGTAAAGACTGGAAAAAATTACCAATAAAGATAAAGCTGCAAAACTTAAAACAAGTCCGAATCCATGTGTTAAAACATTCCAGAATTCTTCCTTGGGATCATAAGCTTTTGACTGAATATTCATATTTTTTCATAATTAAACTCAAAGTTAAATTTTTTATTGTTTAAACAAAACCCTTTCGTACAAGTATTTATTGTACAATTATTTTTCTTGATAAAACTTCGTATTTAGTTCGTAATGTAATGAAATACATACC